>JALYIZ010000104.1 GCA_030775505.1 Actinomycetota bacterium
GCTGCCGGTCGACCTGCTCGCCGGGCTCACGACGTCAGGCGCAGTCTCCCCGCTGGCCGCCAGCCTCGCGGCGTGGTGCGCGTCCGGTGGCGACATCGCCGCCGCCGCGGCGCGCCTGCACGTCCACGCCAACACCCTGCGCTACCGCCTCAAGCGGGCCGAGGAACGCACCGGCATCGACCTCACCAGCCCGGACCAGACGCTGGTCCTCACCCTCCTGCTGGACCCCGTCTGACACGAGGGGGAGCTGTGGTGGCGTTCAACCCGTGGAGTCCTTGAGGAACGTCAGGACGGCCTGCGACCCGGCATCCGGCTGGTCGGTGAACAGCTGGTGGCCGGCCCGCGGGAGCACGGTGAGCTGGGCGCCCGGAATGGCATCGCGGAGGACTTCGGCGCTGGCCACGGAGATCAGACGGTCCTGTTCGCCATGCAGGACGAGGGTGGGGCAGCCGATGGTGGCGAGGTCGGACAGCCGGTCCCAGGGCACCACCGCGGCCAGCTGGCGCTGGTAGGCCAGTTCGCTCGTCGGCTGCAGTGCACGGACAGCCTCGTCCTCCTTCATCAGCGCCTGGGGGGTCTCGCGGGCATAGGTGAACGGGAGGATGAAGGCGAGCCGTTCGTCCGACGGCAGCGACCCGGCAGAGCGGATCGCGGCGGCCGCCTCCGGATCACCCGTGGTGTGAGCCATCCCCGCGCCGGTCGCGACGAGCACCAGGTGTGCGACGAGGTCGGGGTGGCCCAGCGTCAGCTCCTGGGCGATCAGTCCGCCCATCGAGATGCCGAGCACCGACACCCGGGTCTCGCCGGAGGCCTGGATGACGGCGACCGCCGCGGCGACCATGTCCGCCATCGACCACTGCTCGTCCGGCGTGCTGGACCGGCCCGTCCCCAGGTTGTCGAACGTCAGCACCCGGTGGTCGGTGGCAAGCAGCGGGGCCAGCCTGAACCAGACCGACGAGGGCGAGCTGAGTCCGTTGATGAGCAGCACCGGCGAGCCGCTGCCGCGCGACTCCCACCAGATGTCTGCGTTGCCGGAGCGGGTGAGGGCCATGCGTTCTCCTGAGGTCTCAGCGAGGAAGGTCGGTGGGGGTGAGCTGTGTCTCGGCATCCCGGATGGCGGAGCGGCGCACTTTGCCGGCATCGTCGCGCAGGTGCTCGTCCACGAAACGGTAGGAGCGCGGTTGCTTGTACCGGATCAGGCGTTCGGCGACGAAGGCCCGCAGCTCCTGCTCGTCCAGCGGCCGGGAGGCCTGGACCACGGCGTGCACCCGCTGGCCCAGGTCCTCGTCGGGGAGCCCGACCACGACGGCCGACAGGACATCGGGGTGTTCGAGGATCGCCCCCTCGACTTCCGCCGGGTAGATGTTGGCCCCGCCGGCGAGGATGAGATCGGTGCGACGGTCGCTCAGATACAGGTAGCCGTCGGCATCCATCCAGCCGATGTCGCCAAGGGTGGTCCACTCGCCGCGCGTCGTGGCCTCCGCACCGATGTAGCGGTACGTCGGGGCCGCCCCCGCAGCGCCGCGCATGTAGATGTCGCCGATCTCGCCGGGCGGGAGGGCGGTGCCGTCCGGACCGAGCACAGCCATGTCGCCGATGAGCGGTCTCCCGACGGTGCCCGGACGGCGCAGCCACTCCGCGCCGTTGACCGTGGTGATCGAGATCAGCTCGGTGCCGGCGTAGAGCTCCCACAGCACGTCGGCTCCGATGAGGTCGATCCACGCGCGCTTGAGCCAAGGTGGGCATGGCGCGGCGAGGTGCCAGACGACGCGCAGCGAACTCAGGTCGACCTCGGCCCGGGACTCCTCCAGGTACCGCAGGATCCGCAGCATCATGGTCGGCACCAGCACCAGAACGTCGACGCGGTGGGCCTGGACAGCCGCGAGGGTGGTCTCGGGGCTGAACCGGTCGAGCAGGATCACGTGGTTGCCCATGAGCAGCCCCGTGTGACAGGTCTGGAAGCCGGTGTTGTGGTACAGCGGGCCGGGGGCGAACACGACCCCGCCTGGCTCGAGCTGAAGGAGCCGACCGGCCTCCGGATCGAGCGCCGACGTGCTCCCCGCCATGATCAGCTTCGGCCGGCCGGTGCTGCCACCCGACGTCATGATCTTCCAGCTGGGGGAGACGGCGTCCGGTAGAGGCGCGTCACTGTGTGAGCCATCGACGACCTCGCCGGCCAGGACGCTGGCCCGGCCACCCTGAGGGGCGAAGCCGACGAGAAGCGCCGGGTCGGCGAGCTCGATGACCGCCTCCAGCTCACGGGCCGGGAGGGCGGGCGACAGCGGTTGCGGGCTCGCGCCGAGCTTCCAGGCCGCCCAGGCGGCGACGACGCACTCGATGCCGTTGGGCAGCCCGATGGTGACGACATCGCCCTGCCGCACGCCTCGGACAGCGAAGGTGCGGGCGGCTTGGTTCGCCAGCCGGTCCAGCTCACCGAACGTGACGGTGCGGGCCTGGAACGTCAGCGCCGGGGCATCAGGCACGCGGGCGGCCAGGTCGCTGAGCTGACGACCCATGGGGGGCGGGCCGGCGCTGGTCATCGGACCTGCTGCGCGGAGCTGTCGATGACGAAGGTGCTCTGTGCGGTGTCGAAGTGACCCGTCCAGTACTGGTCGATGCCCCAGTGCTTGGTCGGGCCGAACCCGCCGCGCGTGCGGGTGGCCAGCACCTGACTGTCCCCGAGCGCCTCTGCGCCGTGGACGAAGTCTGCGGCCACCAGCCGGTGCGGCGCCGAGCGGTAGGCGTCCTGGATCAGCATCAGGTACTCACAGTCGGTCATCTGGAAGCCGTAGCTCGTCTGGTCGGAGGCGATGACGATGCCGGCGTCCCGGTAGATCTGCGTGCACAGCTTGATGCGCGGTCCCAGGAAAGGCTGGAAATGCCGGACGTCCGAGGCCGGCGTCCAGCTCACCACCCGGGCACCGGCGAGCTGGTCGGCCGGGACGAGCCCGAGGTCCATCGCCAGCTGCGGCCCCTCCTGGCTGGAGAGACCGTATTCGGGGTGGTACTGCTGGGATTTGGCGTTGTTCAGGAATTCGAAATAGCCCACCCACGGCTCGAAGAACAGCACCTTTGTCACGCCCTTGCTGCGGAAGGCCAGGACCGCACTGCTCATCTGCTGGGAACCCGAGCCCAACGTGGACGCCGAGTCGATCGACGCGCCGTAGAGCTCGGGGCTGGGCACCCCGGCCGCCTTGAGCTCCGGCAGCAGGTCGCTCTTGAGGGCAGCCGGGAACGACGCGTTGTCGTAGTAGACGACGCCCACCTTTCCGGTTTTGAAAAAGCCCGTGCCGGCCAGCCCGCGGACATAGGTGCGGGCGTACTGCCCCAGACTCAACGCCGTCGGCTCAAACCACAGCGGACTGCTCGCAAAGCTGCTGCCGAGAGTCCGCGACGTCTGCAGCACCACTGCGGGCACACCGGCCCGTTTCAGGCAGGCCCGCAGCAGGTCGTTGTCGGCGACTGCGGAGCGGGGGAAGGCGATGGCGACGTGGTTGTCCTGCGTCCACTGCGCGCACGCCGACTGGCTCTCGGTCTGTGGGTTGGCCGTGGCGTCGATGTTGTTGTAGATGGGCGAGGCGGGCCGACCCGCGATGCCTCCGTGCTTGTTGATCCAGGCGATCACTGCGTCGTTCTCGGGCCGGCGGTCATCCTTGAACGCCCCGCCCCCGACGGCGGCCATGGCCGCGTTCGCGTTGCCCGAGTACTGCAGCCCGATCGTGAACGTTGCCGGCACCAACGCGCCGCTCAGCGACCCGCTCCCCTGGGTGCCGCCGGGCACGGTGTTGCCTGTTGACGTCGGTGTGCCAGTGCCGGCCGAGCCCGCGGTGCCCGAGGTTCCGCTCCCGGTGAGCGCTCCCGTGGTGCCGCCCACCGCAGCCGTTCCGCCGGTGGACGTGGAGCCCGACCCGAGGCCGGTGGCGCCCTGCTGACTGGCCCCCGCCTGACCTTGCAACGTCGCGTCGCCGGTGCCGGCCGAGGACCTGCCGGCGGTCACGGCCGTGGAGCCGCAGGCCGTGACGAGCAGGGCGGTTGCAGCCGCAAGGGCGATCTGCGGAGCGCGCCGCGTTCGCGCCTTCCACGGCTGGGACCTGCGCACGTGCCCTCCGGGTCGTTGTCGTTGCACCCCGGTTGCCGGGCGTGTCCTCGCACGTTGCACGGTAGCCAAGCGATGTGACCGAACCAACGTCAAAGGTCCACGGGTCGAACGCCACCACCCTGTGAACCCTTCACATAGGCTGACGCCGTGCCCTCCTCCCGAAACCAGGCGCAGAACGTCGCCCTGCTCGCGACGGAGCAGCTCTACGAGACAACGAGGGACATCTGCGGGCGCCTGGACATCGAGGAGGCGCTGCAGGCCATCGTCTGCCGGGCCAACACGTTGCTCGGCGGCGATCTGGCCTATCTCGCGACCTGCGACGACGACCACCGGGTCATGCGGATGCGCGCCTTCGACAAGGTGCGCAGCGACCGCTTCAAGGCGCTGGTCGTCCCGTACGAGGTCGGCGTGGGAGGCGCGGTGGCCACCCACCGCCGTCCGATGACCGTGGAGGACTACGAGAGCGCTCCCGGCGTGCTGCACGTCCCCGAGGTGGACGAGTCGGCGCGCGAAGAGGGAATCCGGTCGGGCGTCGGAGCGCCTGTCGAGTTCGAGAACAGGCTGCTGGCAGTGCTCTTCGTGGCGAAACGGACTCCCCACCGGTTCTCCGCCCAGCAGGTCACGATGCTTCACAGCCTCGCCAACGCCGCGGCGATCGCGATCAACAACGCCCAGATCCACGGACGCCTGGTGGCGGCGATGGGCATCCACCAGAGTCTGATGGACCTGGCGTTGTCCGACCGGGGAGCGGCAGCGGTGACCGCCACGCTCGTCGATCTCGTTCAGGGGCCGGCTCTGTTCCTGGATTGGCGCGGGGCAGTGCTTGCTGACGCTCCGTGCGGTGGCCGCTCCCTGGCCGCAGAGGGATACGGCACGCTGCTGGGGGAGGACGCCGACACCGACAACCGTGGCACGACGACGCTGCCCATCCGCATCGCCGGTGTGGTCGAGGGATATCTGGTCGTCGCTCCTGGCGCGAGCGATCCCGAGTTGGCGGCGGTCGCGATTGAGCAGACGGTGACGGTTCTCGCCCTCGAGCTCATGAAGATGAAGAACGCCGACCAGGTCGAGCTCAGACTGCGCGGCGGCATCTTCACCGAGTTGCTCAGCTATCCGCACACGGATCAGGCGCGCCTCCTGCGGCAGGCGGACCAGCTGGGCTGCGACCTGCGGAAGTCCCATGTGGTCGCGGTGGTCGAGTTTCGGGACCGGCAGGCCCCTGTGGAGGCCGCACCGCTGCCCTGGCAGAGGCTCGCCCAGTTGACCGCAGCGACGTGCGCCCAGGCCCGGCAGGACGCGCTGCTGGTCGATCGCGGCGACTCGATCGTGGTGTTGGTCGCCACCGAGGAGCCGAATGAGGGTCAGGAGTTCCTGCGGCACGCCATCGAACAGGCACGGCGGGCGCGGTTGCCGGCGGTCGTTGCCGGCCTCGGACGGCTGACCGGCTCGCTCGCCGACTTCCAGACGTCGTTTGCCGAGGCGAGCAGGGCAGCCGAGGTCGCGCGTCGACTGCCCTCTCTGGGCGGCCTGGTCCGCTTTGACGGCCTCGGGCTGCATCAGCTCCTGTTGGGCGCCCAGCCCAGCGCGGATCTCGCCGTCCTCGCCCGCAGAATGCTCGACCCGTTGTTCGACCAGGACGTCCGCCGGGGCACCGAGCTCGTCCTCACCGCCCGCGTGTTCCTGGAGTGCAACGGCAATGTGGAGGCCATGGCACGCAGTCTGGGCATGCATCCCAACAGCGTGCGCAACCGGCTCAGCCGGATGGCGAAGCTGCTCGGCCGCGACCTCGAGGACGCTCGCACCCGGCTGGACCTGCACCTGGCCCTTGAGACGCTGGCCCTCGTCTCAGCCGAAGGTCGCGGTTCCCGCCCGGTTGCTGGCTGAGGAGCCGCGCACCGGATCGCGACCAAGAAAATGTGTGGCAGGTTGTCGTATCGGGGGCACGGCGTTCGTGGTGGGTGTAGCGGGTGGTCGTCGGGACCACCGGGAGCACAGGAGCAGTCGCATGACGCACTACCTGCTGAGCGTGCACGGCGCAGCCGAGCGGAACGAGTACGGCAACTACGGCTCGAAACAGGAGATGGAGGAGGCGTTCGCTGCCACCGGGGCGTTCAACGACAAGCTCCACGCCGAGGGCTATTGGGTCTTCGCGGGCGGGCTCGAGGCCGCCTCGACGGCTACCGTCGTTGACGGTCAGGGGGAGACTCCGGTGATGACCGACGGCCCGTATCTGGAGACCAAGGAGGTCATCGGGGGCTTCTGGGTCATCGACGCGCCCGACCTGGACGTGGCGCTCCAGCTCGCGGCCGAGGGATCGAGGGCCTGCCGGGGCAAGGTTGAGGTCCGCCCTTTCGGCGGCCTGGCCTGAGTCCGTAGGAGCGCAGACCAGACGATGGACGCAACGGCCGCCGTCGAGCGGGTCTTCCGCGAGGAATACGGCCGCCTGATCGCTTCACTCGTCCGCCGCTTCGGTGACATTGACGTTGCCGAAGAGGCGGCGGGTGGGGCGCTCGTGGTCGCGCTGGAGCGGTGGCCCCGGTTCGGCGTCCCTCCCAACCCCGGTGGCTGGCTCACGACGACTGCGACCAACCGGGCGATCGACCGGATCCGTCGCGAAAAGCAGCGCGACGAGAAGCACCAGGCGGCGCTGATGCACTACGACGACACACCTCACCAGGACACTGGCCCGGTCGAGGACGACCGGCTGAGGCTGCTGTTCACCTGCTGCCACCCAGCGCTCCCCTCCGAGGCGAGGATCGCGTTGACCCTCCGGCTCCTCGGTGGACTGACTGTGGCCGAGATCGCCCGGGCCTTTCTGGTACCCGAGACCACCATGGCGCAGCGGATCACCCGGGCGAAGCAGAAGATCGCAGCGGCGAGGATCCCCTACCGGGTGCCCGCGGCCGGCGACCTCCCCGAGCGACTCGGTGGTGTGCTGGCGGTCCTGTTCCTCGTGTTCAACGAGGGCTACCTCGCCAGCGGCGACGGAGACCCGGTGCGCGGCGAGCTCACCGGCGAGGCCCTCCGGCTGGCCCGGCTGCTCCGCAGGCTCCTGCCCGACGAGCCGGAGGTCGCCGGCCTGCTCGGGCTGCTCGTGCTGACCGAGGCCCGCCGTGATGCCCGGGTCCGGAACGGGCAGCTCGTCCCGCTCGGCGAGCAGGATCGCGCGGGCTGGGACCGGGCGCTCATCGCCGAGGGCCGCGGCCTCGTCCGTGAGTGCCTCGCGATCAACCGCCCGGGCCGCTACCAGCTCCTCGCCGCCATCAATGCCGTCCACACCGACGCCCCCACGGCGTCGGACACGGACTGGTCGCAGGTGGTCGCCCTGTACGACCAGTTGACGCGACTCGACCCGTCGCCGATCGTCGCCCTCAACCGGGCGGTCGCGGTCGCCGAGCTCGACGGACCGGAGGTGGCTCTCGCCCTCGTCGAGCGCCGGCCGATCACGGACTACCACGCCTGGCACGCCACCCGCGCGGACCTGCTGCGCAGGGTCGGCCGGACCGCCGAGGCCAGGGAGTCCTACGACGCCGCGATCGCCGCCACCCAGAACTCCGCCGAGCGCGCCTTCCTGGGCAGGAAGCGCGGCGAGCTGGTCTGAG
>JALYIZ010000105.1 GCA_030775505.1 Actinomycetota bacterium
GAGGCGTACTGACGGTGCGGGCCCGCACCGGATGGGGTCGGGCGGGGGTGGCCGCCGCTCTCGTCGGCTTGTGCACCTCCTGTGCCTTCCACGGCATCGACCTGGTGCAGGACACCCGGATCCGGGTCGACCTGCCACGCAACGGCGCAACCGTGACCCTGCCCCTGACGGTCAGCTGGCAGGCGACCTCGTCCATCGGGCGCCCAGGGCAGCGGGTGCAGTACGCGGTCTTCGTGGACCGGACGGTCGTCAAGCCGGGCAGGGACCTGCGCTCCCTGGTTCCCGACACCGACCGCGTGTGCCTGGACGACCCGGCGTGTCCCGACCCGGAGTACCTGAGCCGACATGACGTCTACCTGGTGGACCAGCCGACTGCGGTGATCCCGCGGCTTCCTCGGCCGGCCACCAAGGGTGCCCGCGAGACCCACCGGATCATCGTGGTCATCCTCGTCGATGGTCACCGGCAGGGTGAGGGCGCCTTCTCGCGGACCGTCTACCTGGCCAACCAGACATGACAGCCACCGGCCTGGAGACGATGGGCGTCACCGGCGAGGCGCGCGCGCCCGGGCTGCGTGCGGTGCTGCGCGAGCACGGGGTCTCGATCTACCCCCTCGTCGCGCTCAACCTGCTCTATGTCGTCGACCAGTTCCAGGTCAGCGCCGTGTCAACGTTGTCGCCCGAGATCAGTGACGGTCTCGGCGTACCGATCGTCGCCATCGCCGGGGTCTACTCGCTGCAGGGACTGTGCCTGTCGCTCGCGTCGCTGCCGATCGCCGCGCTGGTCCAACGCCGGGCCCGCCGCGCCTCGGTGTCGATCGTCACCGCGTTCGTCTGGGCCGCGGTGACCGGGTTCACCGGGTTCGCGGGTGGCGCGCTCGCCCTGGTGTTGCTGGTGATGGCCGACGGCGCCAGCAGCGCCTCCGTGCGCACGGTTCACGGTCCGCTGCTCTACGACCTCTATCCCCCGGCCGCCCGCGTGCGGGTCTTCTCGCTGCACACCACCGCTATCTACGGCGCGTTGATCGTCGGGCCGGCGACCGTCGCGCTGCTGACCTGGCTGGGCCTGAGCTGGCGCGGGGTGTTCCTGGGCATGGGCGTCCTCTGCGTCCTGATCGCCTGCGTCGCGCTCGGGCTGCGTGACCCCGGCTTCGGCGCGCAGGACACCTCGGTCCTGCGGGCGGCGCTGCGCGAGGACCTCGGCGTGGCGACCGGCGAGACGACGGAGGCAGACACGTCGCTGCGGTTCTTCGAGACCGTGCGGCGCCTCCTGTTGATCGCCACCGTCCGGCGGCTGCTGCTGTCCTTCGTGTTCTTCGGCATGTTCCTCACCCCGCTCGCGGTGTTCCTCGTGGTCTACCTCAACGACCACTTCCTGCTCGGCGCCACCGGCCGCGCGGTCTTCAACGCCCTCACGCCCGTCGGCTCGATCGTCGCGCTGGTTGTCACCGGCCGACTCGGGGAGCGCTGGTACCGGGGGGACCCGGGGCGGCTGCTGCGGTTCAGTGGCCTGGCCGTCGCCGTCGGCGTCCTGCTGCTGGTGGGCGCGGTGCTGATGCCCACCCTGTGGCTCTTCGGGGTGATGGTGTCCCTGGCGCTGGCCTCGTTCGCCGTGCTCACACCCGGCCTGACCGTCGTCCTGCAGGGAGTGATCCCCCCTCAGGCCCGGTCGCACGCCGTGGCCCTGCAGGGCATCGCGCTCTATGGGGTTGGGGCACTCATCGGTGTGCTGTTCCTCGGTGGGCTGCAGAGCCGCTTCGGGATCGGGGTGGCCCTCGTCGGTCTGGCGGCACCCGGGCTGATCACCGCTGCCGTGCTGGCTTCCTCGAGCCGCCTGGTCGGCCCCGACCTGGCCAAGCTGGTCGCGAGCGTGGTGGAAGAGGAGGAGCAGCGCGCGTCCGTGTTGCGTGGCGCCACGCCACCCTTGCTGGCGGTGCGCGGGGTCGACTTCGCCTACGACGCCTTGCAGGTGCTCTTCGACGTCTCCTTCTCGATCGACGAGGGAGAGATGGTTGCCCTGCTCGGCACCAACGGGGCCGGCAAGTCCACCCTCCTGCGCGTGATCTCGGGCCTGGGACTGCCGTCGTCCGGGACGGTCCGGTTCCGCGGCGCCGACGTCACCTACCTGGACCCGCAGCGGCGGGTGGACCTGGGCATCATGCAGGTGGCCGGCGGCAAGGGGACCTTCCCGAAGCTCACCGTCGTGGAGAACCTGCGGGCGTTCGGCTACCCCCTGGGGCGCGACCGCAAGACCATCGACAAGGGCATCGAGGCGACCTTCGAGGCGTTCCCGCGCCTGGCTGAACGGCGCAACCAGCAGGCCGGGACGATGTCCGGCGGAGAGAACCAGATGCTCGCGCTCGGCTGCGCGTTCATGATCCGGCCGCGACTGCTGCTGATCGACGAGCTGTCCCTGGGGCTCGCTCCCAAGATCGTGGGTGAGTTGCTCGACCTGGTGCGCCGGATCAACGCCGAGGGCACTGCGGTGGTGCTCGTCGAGCAGAGCGTCAACATCGCGCTCTCCCTCGTCGACCATGCCTACTTCATGGAGAAGGGCGAGATCCGGTTCGACGGGCCGGCCGGTGAGCTGCTCGAGCGCGGCGACCTGCTGCGCTCGGTCTTCCTGCAGGGTGCGACCAAGGGACTGGCGGGATGAGCCTCTCCGTGCCCCTTCCGGTCCTGGTCCTGGGGTTGGTCACCGGACTGACCTACGGGATCCTGGCCATCGGGCTCATCCTGGTGTACCGCTCCAGCCGGGTCCTCAACCTGGCCCACGGCCAGGTCGGTGCCTTCGCCGCCTCCGTCTTCGGCGTGTATGTGGTGCGTTACCACCTGCCCTACTGGGCGCTGTTCCCCGTCGCCCTCGCTCTCGGGGCAGGAACCAACATGGTGGTCGAGGTCATCGCGGTCCGCCGGCTGCGCAAGGCGCCCGCCATGATGAGTCTGATCGCGACCCTGGGCGCCGCCGCGTTCCTGCTCGCGATGGGCGCCGTGGTCAACACCTCGATCCACAACGGGGCGAGCTTCCCCCAGCCGCCGGGCCTGCCGCACCTGCGGATCGGGGCCTTCCTGATCACCCCCGCCTACGCCGCGCAGCTGCTGGTGACCCCGGTGCTGGTCGTCGCCCTGGCTGCGTTCCTGCGCTGGTCGCGCTACGGAATCGCCATCCGGGCCGCCGCCGACAACCGGGACAACGCCACGATGCGCGGCATCGCCCCCGGTCGCATGTCGTTGCTGGCCTGGGGTCTCGCGGGCGCGGTGTCGGCCTACGCGGCACTGCTGCAGTTCCCGAGCCAGGGTTTCGCTCTCGCCGGCGACAGTCTCGGGCCAGGGCTCCTGGTGCGGGCCCTGCTCATCGCGGTGCTGGCCCGCCTCGACAAGCTCCCGATCGCGCTCGGTGCCGGGCTGGTCCTCGGTGTCATCGAGCAGGTCCTGCTCTTCAACAACCCGTCCGGCGGGACGGTTGAAGTCATCATTTTCGTGGGGATGATGGTCGCCCTGCTCGTGCAGCCCCGGCAGGGTGGCCGGGAGCGCGAGCAGGGCTCGTTCCTGGCCGTTGCGGGTAGCCGGCCTTTGCCCGAGGCGATGGCCCGGCTGCCGCTGGTCCGCAACCTGGGCCGGATCGGGACCCTGGGGATCATGGTGTTCCTCGGTCTGTTCCTGCTCGGTTCCAACGCCTCGGCCTTCACGATGACCCGGCTGGTCGGCTACACGCTCGTCGGTCTGTCGGTGTACGTCATCAGCGGCCTCGGCGGGCAGCTGTCGCTCGGTCAGTTCGCCCTGGCCGGCATCGGTGCGGTGTTCAGCTACCACATGACCAAGGACGGGACGAACTTCGTCCTGGCCCTGTTCCTGGCCTCCTGCTACACCGCGGGCGTGTCGGTGCTGCTCGGCCTGCCGGCCCTGCGCATCAAGGGCCTGCTGCTGACCGTCAGCACCTTGGCCTTCGCGGTCACCTGTCAGTACTGGCTGTTCGCCCGGTCGTGGACCTTCGGCGAGGGCGTGGCGCCAAAGCAGCCGGTGGCCCCGTTCCTCGGTGCCCTCACCACTGGCAAGCAGTACTACCTGGTCGCCCTGCCGGCCCTGATGGTCGGGCTCTGGCTGACCTGGAACGTCAGCCGGGGCGGCCTGCGGCGCTCGCTGGTGGGCCTGCGGGACAACGAGGACGGGGCTCGTGCCTTCACCCTGCCGGCCACCCGGCTGAAGCTGCAGGCCTTCGCGGTCGCCGGCTTCCTCGCCGGGCTCGGCGGCGCCGTGTACGGGCACAGCCTCCCGCTGCTGTCGCAAGGCACGTTCCCGGCGACGGAAAGCATCACCGTGGTCGCGCTGGCCGTCATCGGTGGGATCTCCCTGATGGCGGGCGCCTTCCTCGGTGCGCTCTACCTGATCGCGGTGCCTGCCTTCGTACCGCTGGACGCCGCGGGTCTCGCGGCCTCGAGCCTCGGCTGGCTGCTGCTGATCCTGTACTTCCCGGGTGGGCTGGTGCAGTTGCTCCAGCCCGTGCGCGAGCGTCTCGTCGATGTCATCTCCCGCCGCGCCGGCCTCGACCCGGCCGCGTTGCGCGCCGCGCACGGCGACGAGCAGCCCGGTCTGCCGGTCGCCCGGCCTCGCGCGGCACCGCGGGCGCTTCGGGTCCCCGCGTCCGGCCCTGTGCTGGTCGTGCACGATGTGGCCAAGAGCTTCGGCGGGATCCACGCCGTGCAGGGCGTCAGCGTCGAGGTCCACGCGGGGGAGATCCTGGGGCTGATCGGGCCCAACGGGGCGGGCAAGACCACGCTGTTTGAGATCCTCAGCGGGTTCACTCGGCAGGACCGGGGCCGGGTGGTCTTCGGGGGCCGCGACATCAGCGCCCTGCCACCGGAGCAACGTGCCCGGCTGGGACTGGTCCGCTCGTTCCAGGACGCCCGGCTCTTCCCGACCCTGACGGTCCTTGACACCGTCCGGCTGTCCTTCGAGCGGGCCCAGCCCACGCAGTTCATGCCCTCGGTCCTCGGGTTGCGGTCGGCGACGCGCGCGGAGCGGCAGCGCGACGCGCGCGCCCGGGACACCCTTTCCGCGATGGGGCTCGACCGGTACCGGGACAAGAGCATCGCCGAGTTGTCCACCGGCACCCGCCGGATCACCGAGCTGGCCTGCCTGTGCGCGATGGAACCGACGCTTCTACTGCTCGACGAGCCGGCGTCGGGCATCGCCCAGCGCGAGTCCGAGGCGCTCGGCGAGCTCATCCGGACCCTGCGGGACGTCCTGTCCGCCACCATCGTGGTGATCGAGCACGACATGCCCCTCATCATGGGCATGTCGGACCGGATCCTGGCGATGGAGACCGGCCGGGCGATCGCGCTCGGCGACCCAGCCACCGTCTGCTCCGATCCGCAGGTGATCGAGAGCTACCTCGGGGGGAACGCCCTGGCCATCCAGCGTTCCGGCACGACGCCCACCCAGCTCGCGACCGCTTGACCCGAATGAGGAGATCATGAATCGCATCCCCCTGGCCACGGCGGTCTGTATGGCCTTCCTGCTGTCCGCCTGCGGCTCACGTGCCGACTTCACCGTGCTCGGGAACGGGAGCGGGAACGGGAACGGAAATGGCGCCGGCTCGGGGGACAGCGCCGGCAGCACGGGGACGGCGTCGTTGAGCCAACAGCAAGCCGGGGCCTCAGCGGGGCCGGGAACCAGTCTCGGTACCGGCTCGACCGCCGGCGGTCCGGCGACGGGGGTCGGCGGAACGGGTGGCGGCTCCGGGACCGGTGGCGGCTCCGGGACCGGTGGCGGCTCGGGGTCCGGTGCCGGCACGTCGTCAACCGGCGGGACGGGGACGTCGGGGCATCCCGGCGGAGGTCTTGCGCCGATCCGGCTCGCCTACATCATCCAGCAGACCGCCGGGGTGTCGGCCCTGACCGGTTCCAACGTGAGCAGCAGCAACGACACCAACACCATCGACATGAACGCCCTGGTCAACTACGCCAACGCGCACGGAGGTGTGGGTGGCCGCAAGATCCAGGCCACCGGCGTCCCGCTGCAGGCGACGTCCCAGCAGTCGGACCGGCTGACCACCTGCAAGAGCATCACCGAGGACCTGAAGGCGCAGGTGGTCCTGGACGAGAACGAGTACCTGTCGGAGGACGGCTGGTCGTGCTTCGCCCAGCACAAGGTCAACTACTACGGGACGGTCACCGCCACGGACCGGCAATACCTGAGGTCCACCTCGCCGTATGTCACCACCACCTGGCTGGCGCTCGACCGGACCATGAAGGCCCTGGTTGCCGGCGGGCGGCAGGCCAACTTCTTCGCCGGCCAACAGGTGGGGGTGCTGCTCGCCGACGTGCCGACCTCGCACCGCCTGTTTGACGCGATCCTGAAGCCGGCGCTGGCGGCCGCGGGGGTCGGCAACCCTCAGGTCCGCTACATCAGCAACGACTCGAGCGGCGGCTCGCAGCAGGCACAGACCAACAGCGCCGAGCTGGCCTTCGCCACCGCCGGGGTGACCCGGATCCTGTTCCTGCACAATATCCTGGTCTACCTGGCCTTCACCAACCAGGCGCAGTCGCAGGGCTACCACCCGCAGTACGCCTTCTCCGACTACCAGGGGATGACCGGGGTCGCGGCCTTCTACGGCAGCTCCGCCCAGAACGCCAACGCGCTGGCCGTCTCGAGCTCCGCGTCCTTCGTGCCGGACGACGCGTCGAAGAAGAGCACGGACACGACGGCGAAGTACGACCGCAACAAGATGACCCCGGGTCAGCAACGGTGCCTGGACCTGATGAGCAAGCAGACCGGCAAGGACTATTACGACCCCAACTCCTCCGGCGACACCTTGGCCAACTGGGTCTACTACTGCGACGAATTCTTCCTGTGGTGGGAGTCGGCCCAGGCGATCGGCGCGTCCTGGACGCCGGACCAGACCGGCCGAGGGATGGCGACGCTGGGCACCAGCTATCTGTCCACACTGCAGCACTCGATCGACTTCTCCGGCGGGGTCAATGACGGGGCAAGCAGTTTCCGGGTCGGCCGGTACAACACGACGTGCTCGTGCTTCCCGAAGATCAGCGGCTGGCAGCCGATCTAGATGACCGACTCCTCGAAGGGCGACAACGTGAACGAGACAGAGCCGCGGCGGCAGCTTCCGGCGGCGAGCGGGCTGGCCGTCGTGGTGGCTCTGGCCGTGGTGGGGTTCGTCCTGATCGGCGTCACCTGGGCGCAGGTGTCCGAGCTGACCAACACCGCCAAGCAGCTGCCCTACCTGGTGTCCGGCGGGCTGACCGGCCTCGGGATGGTGGTCCTGGCGGGCGCCGGCCTGGTCGTGGTGACGAGAGCCCCCGACGAGCGGCAGCGCACCGAGCAGACCGCGGCTCTGGTCGCCGCGCTGGAGCGGATCGAGGCCGCCCTGGACGCGGACGCGCCGTGACCCGGTTCACAAGCGGTGACCCCAGCCTGCCGCTGGTCGCGACGAGCACAGCCGGCCTGCTGGTCGGCCTGTTGCTCATCGCCTCGGCCTGGGCCGGCGCGAGTCGACAGCTGTTCCTGACGTTGCAACTGTCCTGGCTGGTGTCCGGCGGCTTCGGGGGTCTGGCGCTGCTCGGGTTGTCGGCCGTGCTGCTGGCCGTGCAGCGCAGGCGGCGCGCCGTCGCGTTGTCCGTGATCGCCTTGGACCAGGCGACCCAGCAGGCAC
>JALYIZ010000106.1 GCA_030775505.1 Actinomycetota bacterium
TGTACGGAGGCCTCTACGGTCTTGTGCTGATCGCGCTGGGCAAAGCGGGACGTAAGACGAAGGTGCCCTACGGACCCTTCCTGCTCGCCGGCGCCTTCACGGGTGTCGTGGTCGGCCAGCAGCTCTTCGACGGCTACCTGTCCTTGACCGCCGTCTGACCCGCTCCGCTACGCCGTACGGCGCACGCGAGTCACATCTATCGCTCAAGCCCCGCCCGTTCTCGTCCGATGGGCTGTCTGACACCGGTCATCGGGTGACCGGGCCTCGCGGCCAGCCGGCCGCTGCACGAGGGGATCAGCAGTGGCAGGCAGAACAGTGGTGGGGCTCGACATCGGAACCTCCGGTGTTCGGGCTGCCGAGCTGACCCTGGGGAAGGGCCCGGCGACCCTGGAACGGTTCGGCCAGGTGGCCCTGCCGCCCGGCGCTGTGCGGGACGGCGAGGTTGTGGATGTCGACGCCGTCGCGAGCGCCATCAGACAACTCTGGGCGCAGGCGAAGTTCAGCAGCAAGAAGGTCGTCGTGGGGGTGGCAAACCAGAAGGTGGTGGTGCGCCAGGTCGACCTGCCGTGGCTGCCCATCAACGAGCTTCGCAAGTCGCTGGCCTACCAGGTCCAGGACTTCATCCCCATGCCGGTAGAGCAGGCAATCCTGGACTTTCACCCTCTCGAAGAGTTCGTGAACGACGCCGGTGGCCGGATGCTGCGTGTGCTGCTGGTTGCGGCCTCGCGGGAGATGGTCGGCACCGCCCTGGAAGCCGTGGAGAGCGCCGGCCTGACGCCGTCGATGGTGGACCTCACCTCGTTCGCCGTGTTGCGCTCGCTCGTGACGCCGGAGAGCGGTCTGGGCTCGCTCGACGCCGAGGCGATCGTCGATGTCGGAGCCTCGGTGACCAACATCGTGGTCCACCAGGGCGGCGTTCCGCGCTTCGTGCGCATCTTGCTCATGGGGGGTGCCGACATCACTGACGCGGTGGCCGAGCGGCTTGGAGTGCCGGTCGACCAGGCCGAGTCGGTCAAGCAGAGCACCGGGTTGGCGCGAGTTGCCGGAAGTGGCGACCTCCACCCCGCCAATCGGGCGATCGAGTCCACCGGCAGCGCCTTCGTCGAGGAGGTCCGCAGCTCACTCGACTACTACCTGGCCCAACCCGGATCTGCCCGGGTGGGCCGCATCGTCCTGTCCGGCGGGGGCTCACGGCTGGACGGGCTCGTTGACCGGCTGGCCACGGCGACCCGCCTGCCGGTGGAAGCCGCCCGCCCCATGTCGCTACTCAAAATCGGTAAGACCGGGCTCACGGAGGAGCAGCTGACCTACGTCGAGCCCATGGTGACCGTTCCTGTCGGACTCGCCATGGGAGTGGCCTCATGAGCTCCGCGACAACGGAGGGGCGCCTGGTCGGGACGGGATTCCCCGCCCTGCCAAGCGTGAACCTGCTTCCGCCGGAGATTGCCGAGAAGCGCAAGTTCCGGCAGGTCCAGTACGGCCTCGGCGGTGCGGTAGCGGCGGCCCTCGCCGTCATCGTCCTGCTTGACATCCTGGCTGCGCACAGCGTCTCGACCGCTACGGCGGCCCTCGCGGAGCAGGACGCCAAGAAGGCCAACCTCACCAGGCAGATCGCGACCTACCAGAACGTCACCGCGATCCGCGACCAGGCCGCCGCGGCCCAGGCGATGCTCGTGACGGCCATGGGCCAGGAAGTGCGCTACTCGCACCTGCTCAGCGATCTCTCGCTGTCGATTCCCGACAACATCTGGTTGACCAACCTCTCCTACTCGCAAGGGACTGTCACTGCGGCCGTGGGCGCGCCTGTCGGCGGCATCGGAACGCTGAACGTCTCGGCGGTGGGTTTCAGCCACGACGACGTCGCAGTCTGGCTCGACTCGCTGGCGGCCCAGCCCAACTACGTCAGCCCGGACTTCGGCAGCTCCAACGAGGGCCTGCTGGGCACGCGCAAGACGGTGACGTTCAGCTCGACCGCCACGGTCACCGAAGCCGCGCTGTCCCATCGGTACACGACTCCGGCGGGCGGGTGACGTGGAGAAGCTTCGGCAGTACGTAGCGCTCACCGTCGTCCTGGTCCTGGCCATCCTGGCCGCCGGCTGGTTCCTTCTCGTGTCCCCGGAGCGCACCAAGGCCGCCCAGATCAACGCCTCCGCCGCCAGCCGGATGGCCGAGAATGCGGGGCTTGAGACCCAGCTCCGGGTCCTCAAGCAGGAGCGGGACGACCTGCCCAAGAAGCAAGCCGAGCTCGCTGCCGTCGCCGCCAAGATCCCGGACTCACGTTCGCTTCCGGCCTTGATCAGGGCACTGACAACGGTCACGGCCAGCGCCGGAGTGGAGCTCCTGACCATCACGCCAGGTGCGACAACGCTGACAGCTCCCACGGCGGCGGTTGCCGCCGTCCCCTCAGCCGCCGGTGCGCGCCCCGTCGTCGGTCGTCGCGTCCCCAGCGCGACCGCCGGGCAGTTGGGCACCATCCCGGTGACCCTCGCTGTCGCCGGCACGTACTACAACATCGAGCGCTTCCTCGCCGGCATCGAGGAGCTGCCGCGGGCCATGCGCGTCACGTCGCTCTCCTTGGCGCTGGGGACCGGCCTGGTGAAGGCCGGAACGGCCCCGGCTGCGAACTCTGGTTCCCTGCTCGCCAACATCTCCGCGCAGGTGTACACGGCAGTGGGTCGGACGTCGCCCTCGGCGGTCGTTCTGCCTGGCGTCCCCGTGGCACCTGGGCAGGTGACGCCCGTCGTCCCGTCCGCTCCCGTCTATCCGACCGCTGCCCCCACCAGGGCTCCCCGGGCGACCCCGACCGTCAGCCCGAAGAAGTAGGAGCGACGATGACTGAGCAGGCTTACGCCGAGCCCGTCGCGGCGGAGGATCCCTACGCGGAGGTCGAGGCGGCGGACCGAAACCGCCGGGTGGTCATCATCGTGGGTGCTGTGGTCGCAGCGCTCGTCCTGCTCGGCGGGGGATACCTCTTGCTCTCCGGTGGCTCCTCGACACCGGCCGCCGCCCCGGTGGTCCGCCACGCCGTCCGACCTGTCGTGCCCGGGGTCACCGTTGTGGCGCCTACGCCCAGTGCACCGAGAATCCCAGGAACGTTCACCGGGGCGCTCGGGCGCGACCCCTTCAAGCCCCTCTACGTGGTGCCGGTCGTGGTCGCGCCCGTCGGGCCGACGACACCCGTCTCGGTTCCTGGCACGGGTACAACGACGGGAACGGGGACGGGGACGGGGACGGGGACCGGCACTGGTTCCGGCACGGGGACGACGACTGGTTCTGGGACTGGGAACACGGCGACGCCCGCCAAGACCTATCCGCTGAAGCTGGTCCGGGTCGACCGCTCCGGATCGCAGCTCACAGCCGTGTTCACGGTCAACGGGCAGACGGTGGACGCGCAGCTCGCGAACGGCACCACTCCGGCCACGATCTTCGGCGTCAACAAGGAGCTTCAGCTCGTCGGGCTCACCGAGGAGGACGCTGGTCGCTGGAGCGCCACCATCGCCGTGGGCGAGAGTCGGACCGACGCCCAGCAGGGCGTGACGATCTTCGTCGCCTGAGGGCTGCAGAACCCTCTGCCCCTGCGTGAGAGACTGCCCCTCGTGCTGCGCTGGCTGACTGCGGGGGAGTCGCACGGCCCGGCTCTCGTGGCGATCCTGGAGGGCCTGCCGGCCGGCGTGAGGGTGACCACCGAGCTCGTCGCCGACGAGCTCGCGCGCCGGAGGCTGGGGTACGGCCGTGGTGCCCGGATGGCCTTCGAACGCGACGAGGTGCGGTTCCTCGGCGGTGTCCGCCATGGCTTGACGCAGGGTGGGCCGATTGCCGTCCAGATTGCCAACACCGAATGGCCCAAATGGGACCGCATCATGTCCCCGGACCCCGTCGACGACGCCGAGCTGGCGCAGCTTGCCCGCAATGCGCCACTCACCCGCCCGAGACCGGGGCATGCCGACCTCGTCGGCATGCAGAAGTACGGCTTCGACGACGCCCGCCCGGTACTCGAGCGGGCCAGCGCCCGCGAGACGGCCGCGAGGGTCGCCCTCGGCACCGTCGCCAAGGCGTTCCTGGTCCAGGTCTGTGACGCCCGGGTCCTGAGCCACGTCGTCTCGGTGGGGACCGTCGCCCTGCCCGAGGGGAGCGATCTCCCCATGCCCGCCGACGTGCCGACGATCGATGCGAGCCCTGTTCGGGCCTTTGACGGCGCCGCGGGGACACGCATGGTGGCGGAGGTGGACCAGGCCAAACGGGACGGAGACACCCTTGGCGGGGTGGTGGAGGTCCTCTGCTATGGCCTGCCACCGGGCCTCGGAAGTCACGTGCACTGGGATCGCCGGCTCGATGCCAGGCTCGCCGGAGCCCTGATGGGCATTCAGGCCATCAAGGGCGTCGAGGTGGGCGACGGCTTCCTCACCGCAGCTCGGCGAGGTAGCCAGGCGCATGACGAAATCGTGCGCGACGGTGATCAGCTCGTGAGGACGTCGGGTCGTTCAGGCGGTACCGAGGGAGGGATGAGCACGGGCGAGGTCCTGCGGGTGCGAGCGGCGATGAAGCCCATCTCCACGGTTCCCCGGGCGCTGCGAACCGTTGATGTCGCGACCGGCGAGGCCGCGGTGGCGATCAACCAGCGCAGCGACGTGTGCGCGGTTCCTGCTGCCGGAGTCGTGGCGGAGGCGATGGTGGCCCTGGTCGTGGCTGACGCACTGCTGGAGAAGTTCGGGGGCGACTCGGTGGCCGAGACCTCCCGCAACCTCCAGGGTTACCTCGCCACCCTGCGGGTGGGCTGAGTGCCGGGGCCGGCGAATCGCCCGACGCACGTCCTCATCGGCCCACCCGGAGCCGGCAAGAGCACTGTCGGGACGCTGCTCGCGGCCCGTCTGGGGGTGGACTTCCGGGACACCGACGCTGATGTCGAGCGGACGAGCGGCAAGACGATCGCCGAGATCTTCTACGACGAGGGTGAGCCAGGATTCCGCGCCCGCGAGCACCAGGCGGTGGAGGAGGCCCTGGCCACGCACCGCGGGGTGCTCAGCCTGGGTGGAGGTGCCGTCCTGAACTCTCACACGCGCGCGCTCCTACGCGGCCACCACGTGGTGTTCCTGACGGTGAGCCTCGGCGAAGCGGCCAACCGCGTCGGGCTCTCCCGGGACCGACCCGTCCTCGCCCTCAACCCCCGCGCCACCCTGCGCGACCTCATGGCGCAGCGCCTTCCGTTCTACCAGGCGCTGGCAGGCGTCACGGTCGACACCACGGGCCGCGAGCCGGATGACGTGGCCGCCGACATCGCCCGGCTTTCCCACAATGCCTAAGGTCCCAGCGGTTCGGTGCCGACACCCCTGGGGAGCCGGGCGGCCCGCCGTCGCTACTCCGTTCGGCCGAGCATGCGTGCATCGGAACTTGAAGGAGCCACGTGAACCGCACCTCCCGCGCCGCGTCCGTCCTGGCCGGCCTGGCCTCCGTCGCCCTTGTCGTCGGCCTCGCCACCCCTTGGGGAACCGGCTCGGCCATCGCGGCGGGGATCGGGGTGCCGAGCCTCGTCGGCCCGACGAACTCCGGACCGGTACTCAAGGACGTCACGCTCGTCTGGAACCCGGTCTCCTCGGCTGACGGCTACGAGGTCGAGGTGGGCACCGACGCGCAGTGGTCGGACACGCCCTCGCTGACTAGCAAGAGCGTCTCCACGGCCCTGGTCCTGCCCGTCTCGCTGCCGCACGCCTCCTACGTGTGGCACGTCCGGGCCGTCCAGGGATCCGGTCACGGCGCCTGGTCGACGAATGGCACGTTCACCAAGGGGTGGCTCGACCATCCGACACTTGTCTCTCCGCCGGCCGGCACGACCGTCACCGATGTGCCCAACTTCGCCTGGAACGGGATCCCGGACGCCTCGGCCTACGAGGTGCAGATCAGCACCTGCCCCACGTTCAACGACCGCTCCCTGAGCTCGGCCTCCGCCTGCCCGTCGCCGTCGGCTGCAGGAGCGCCGAGCGCTACCCCGAGCACGACGAACAACAACCCCACGCAGGACCAGGGGCGACCCATCGTCAACACGTGTTTCACGACCCGAACGCTCATGACGCTGGGCATCGAGCAGTCGGCGTCGGGTGAGGACAACCCCGGCCCGTGCGCCTTCACGCTCAACAGCGGCACCAACTACTACTGGCGGGTCCGCGGCGGTGACCGTTACCAGGGGTCTGCAGCCGCGACCGACACCACTCCGGCCACCACCTCGGGCATCTCGCACCTGCCGCCGAGCAGCCCCACCGTCAACGACCCCAACCTGTCCAGCGACTGCCCGAACTCGGCGGCCAACCCGTCGGCGAGTGCCTCGGCGTCGGCGAGTGCCTCCGCAAGCGCCTCGTCCAGTTCCAGCCCCGGGTCGTCGGCCAGCGGCGGTGGCTGTCTGCCCAGTCACCCACTGGAGTTCAGCGCCTGGTCCGCCACGCAGAGCTTCTACCTGAACTTCACGGGCTTCAGTGAGGGCGACTACACCACGATTCCGGTGGTCCCCACGCATGCCCTCCCGAGCAGTGTGTGCCCCTCCGACGCTCATGGGCCGGTCTGCTCGGACTTCCCGACCATCGCCTGGGACCGGGTGCCCGGCGCGTCGAGTTACCGCGTCTACGTCTCTCTCGACGCCGCCTACACCAACATCATCCGGATGGTCGAGACGAAGGCCGCCCAGTGGACCCCGACCGACAGCTGGCGCGAAAGCACGGTCAACCAGTCCTTCTACTACGTGGTCCAGCCATGCACGTCAGCTGGATGCGGAGCGGTCACGTCGACCCCGCCGTCGTTCCGAAAGATCACGCCGGCTCTGACGCCGGTGAGCCCCGTCGGCGGTGCCAACGTCCTCGGTGACGTCCAGTTCCAGTGGCAGGGACTGCAGGATGGTCTCGCTGCCGCCAGCGGGTCGGCCATGTCGGAGGCCTCGGCGTACCACCTCCAGGTCACCGACGGCGACACGAACCCAAGCTTCGACCCGTCCGGACTGCTCCTCGACGGGACCGTCGACGGGGCGCGCTGCGCCAACACGGCCGGGGCGCCGGTGTCCGCACCTGCCTCACAGCAGGCCATCGCCGCCTGCGACGGGTCGGCGGCCTACCAGCAGGCTGCCCCCTTTACCCCCTTCACCGGTCCCGACGTGATGTCGTTCACCTCGGACCAGACCCGTCTCGGTGATGGGCACCTGCTCTGGCGCGTGCAGCCCGTCGACGGCAGCGGACACAAGCTGCCCTGGTCCACACCGGCCAGCTTCACCCGCGACACGGTGTCGCCCAGCGCCACGATGGCGCCGCTGCGCAACGTGTCACCCCTGCAGTCGTTCGCGGTGACCTTCTCCGAGGCCGTCACGGGCGTGAACTCGAGCACCCTGACGCTCTCTCCGCCCTGGCCGACCACCGTCACGGTCACCGGGCCGAAGACCGCCACGTTGACCCCGACCGTCCCCCTGGCCGCGGGCGGCAGCTACCAGCTGACGTTGAGCCCGGCCATCAAGGACCTGGTCGGTCACTCGGCTGTGCCGAGTGGGTCGGTGGCGACGGTCGGGTTGACCCTCGACGACCCGTCGCCCGGCAT
>JALYIZ010000107.1 GCA_030775505.1 Actinomycetota bacterium
CGGCATAGCAGAGCGTGCACCAGGGAGCATCCGGGCGCAGCGCGGCGCCGCACGACGGGCAGCGGGCCGGCTGCTCAGCTACCGCCGGCGGCGGACCGTCGCCGTGCACGGCACCGGATGTCACGTCGGGTCCCACCTCACCAGGCTCGGCACAGTTGGCGCCGGGCTTGACAGACCCCGGTACGCGGCCGGCTGCCAGGAGTGTCCCTGCGCGCTAGGTTGACCTTCCCGACGCCCGCCTCGAGGAGACCCGGTGCAGGAGTACACGAGCCCCACGCTGGTCGATCTGCCGCCCGACGTGGCGCTCACGGACGCCATGTTCCAGCGGGCGACCGATGACCCCGATGCGGTGGTGTTCACCCGCCGCGTCGAGAGCCGCTGGGTACCCGTCACCGCGAAGGAGTTCGCCACGGAGGTGAGCGCGATCGCGGCCGGACTCGTCGCCAGCGGCGTCGGGCCCGGTGACCGGGTGGGACTGATGAGCAAGACGCGCTACGAGTGGACCCTCTGCGACTACGCGATCTGGGCGGCTGGAGCTGTGACGGTCCCCGTGTACGAGACCAGCTCCGCCGAGCAGGTCCAGTGGAACCTCGGGGACTCAGGTGCCGTGGCCGTCATCCTGGAAAGTGGCGCGCACCAGCAGACGTTCGACAGCGTGCGCGGTGATCTGCCGGGCCTCGCCCATGTCTGGCAGATCGACGACGGAGGTCTCGAGCGACTCACCGCCGCAGGCCGCGACGTCCCCGGCTCCGCGCTGGACGAACGACGCGCCGGGGTCACCCCGGACAACCTGGCGACGATCATCTACACCTCGGGGACCACTGGCCGCCCCAAGGGCTGCGAGCTCACGCACGCCAACCTGATCAGCTGTGGGCGTTCGGCCGGCATCGTGCTCCCAGAGCTGTTCAATCCTCAGGGTTCGACGTTGCTGTTCCTTCCGCTGGCGCATGTGTTCGCCCGGCTGATCCAGGTGGGTTGCGTCGAGAGCGGCGCACGCATGGGGCACACCGCCGACATCAAAAACCTGCTGCCCGACTTCGCGGCGTTCCAGCCCACGTTCATCCTCTCGGTGCCGCGGGTCTTCGAGAAGGTCTACAACAGCGCCAAGCAGAAGGCGCACGCCGACGGCAAGGGCGCCATTTTCGACCGGGCCGAGCGGACCGCCATCGCCTACTCGGAGGCACTGGACAAGGGCTCGGTCGGATTCGCCCTGCGCCTCCAGCACGGCCTGTTCGACAAGCTGGTCTACAGCAGGCTCCGGGCCGCGCTCGGCGGGAAGGTGGCCTGGGCGGTGTCCGGAGGCGCACCGCTGGGTGCCCGACTGGGCCATTTCTTCCGCGGTATCGGCGTCACGATCCTCGAGGGCTACGGCCTGACCGAGACGACCGCGTCGGGCACCATCAACACACCCGCACACATCCGGATCGGCACGGTGGGCCGGCCCGCCCCGGGTGTGACCGTCCGCATCGCCGAGGACGGCGAGATCCTGATGTCCGGGCTGCACCTGTTCGGCGGCTACTGGCACAACCAGGCTGCGACCGACGAGACCATTGCTGCGGGCTGGTTCCACTCAGGAGACATCGGCGAGTTGGACGCCGACGGGTTCCTGAAGATCACGGGACGGAAGAAGGAGCTCATCGTCACGGCCGGCGGCAAGAATGTCGCACCGGCCGTGCTCGAGGACCGGCTGCGCGCCCATCCCCTGGTGAGCCAGTGCATGGTGGTCGGCGACCAGCAGCCGTTCATCGCCTGCCTGGTCACGTTGGACCCCGAGGCGCTCAGCGGCTGGCTGGCTGCTCAGGGCCGCCCCGACGCACCCGTCGCGGACCTCGCCCAGGACCCGCAGGTCGTGGCGGAGATTCAACGAGGCGTCGACGAGGCCAACAAGGCTGTCTCGAAGGCGGAGGCCATTCGCAAGTTCTCCATCCTCCCGGTGGACTGGACGGAGGAGGGCGGCCAGTTGACGCCCTCACTGAAGCTCAAGCGGTCCGTCGTGATGAAGGAGTTCTCCGCCGAGGTGGCTGACTTGTTCTCGGGCGGCGGAGACGGGTCTTGACCCAACCGGGCTAGCCAGTTGTGGGCTTCACCCCGGTGCCGATGACGCCGAGAGGATGCTGTGGAGCCGGTACTTCTCGCGCGCGGTCTGGTCGTCGACTTCGGTGACGTCCGGGCGGTGGACGGCTTTGACCTCTCCGTGGGCGTGGGTGCCTCGCTCGCCCTGGTGGGGCGCAATGGAGCCGGCAAGTCGACCAGCATGCGGGTCCTCGCCGGTGTGCTTCCTCCGACCGGTGGATCCGTGCACGTCGGCGGAATCGACGCAGCCGCGGATCCGTCCGGCGTACGGGCCCTGGTCGGCTACTGCCCGGACGTCGGTGGGCTGATCCCTCGCGCCACCCCCTGGGAGCACCTGCAACTCGCCGCGAGGTTGCGCGGCCTCACCGACTGGCAGCCGAGAGCCAAGGACCTGCTCGAGCGCTTCGACCTGTCTGCCGCCGCCGACCGCGTCACCGCGGGGTTCTCCCACGGCATGGGGCGACGCCTGAGCGTGCTGCTCGCGGCCTTCCACGAGCCCCGGCTGCTCCTGCTCGATGAGCCCTTCGACGGCGTCGATCCGCTGGGCGTCGACGCCACGCTCGAGGTGGTGCGGGAGGCTCGACTGACCGGCACGGCAGTCATGATCTCGACCCACCTGCTGCACCTCGCCGTCGAGGCCTGCGCCGAGGCGGTCGTGCTACGCGGCGGCCGGGTTGTGGGAGCCGCTCCAGCGGCCGAGTTGGCCGGGGACGCTGGGCGGGCCCGTTACCGCGCCCTCATCTCGTGACGGAGTCCTGCTCACGGTGGAGCCGGTGACCCGGTGACTGCGCCGGCAATGACCACCGCCCCGAACCAGGTCAGAGCCCTGTTGCGGCTGCGCTGGCAGATGGTGCGCGTCCCCGGCGTGCGACTGGCGATCGCCCTGGCCGGCGTCCTCGTGCTCTACCTGCTCGAAGCGGCGGTCACGAGCACCAGCCGGCTCAGCGTGCCCGCCCTCGCCACTGCCGTTCGCCTGGGTCCGACAGCCTTCCTCGGCTTCGGCGTCCTGGCAGTGGTGGCCCCGCTGACCGCCGGCGGCGGCAACGAGATCTTCCCCCCCGACCAGCTCGTGGCCTACCCGGTTCGCCCATCGACCCAGTTCCTCGGCGGCCTGATCCTGGCCCCAGTCAACCTCGTGTGGGTGCTGCAGCTGGTCGTGCTGGCCGCAGAAACCGCATATCTGTGCGCGGGACTGCCGCCAGGCGGCAGTCCCCTGCTCGGCGGAGTCACGACGGCGATGTTCGTCGCGGCCCTGACCGTGCTGGGTCAAGCGGTCGCGTGGCTCGTCGTCGGGCTGCGGCAGACGGTGGGCGGCCGGCGGACCGTGCAGGTCACGGCGCTCCTGGTCCTCGCCGTCGGCTTCTTCGTCGTGCGCACCGGCAGCGGACCGGCCTTCCTGGATGCAAGCCCCACGCACACCGTGGTGCGTGGGGTCATCGCCGGCGGCTCGGGTGACCTCGGCCGCTGGGCGGCAACCACCGCCGGGCTGCTCGCGCTGCTGCTGACGGCACTGTTGGCGGGTTCCCGCGTGTGCGGCTGGGCCCTGCGGCGACCGGGCGATGCGACGGTGGTGGGCGAGTCCCGGCAGGTCCGGCGCCGGCGACCCGGCAAGAGCGCACTGCACGAGCTGGTGACGGTCGACCGGGCTAGCGTCTGGCGGGCCCCAGCCTTGCGGCGCGGTGGCCTCGTGCTCGCGGTGATGCCGGGCCTGATCTCCGCGGGCGGTGCCGTCCCTTGGACCTCACTGGTGATCCTGCCGGGTCTGGTCGCCGCCGGCGCCGGACTCCTGTTCGGGGTCAACGCCTTCTGCCTCGACGCGTCCGGCGCGGTCTGGCTCGCCTCGCTGCCCCACGCGCCAGGCCTGGTCGCCCGGGCAAAGGTGATCGTGCTGACCGAGACCGTCGCCGGGGCAGTGGTCGTCGCTGCGGTCGCCGGCTCGCTGCGCAGCCCGGGACTACCTACCCCTGCCGAGCTCAGCGCCATCGTGGCGGCCGCCATTGCCTGCACCGCCGTGGTCGTGGCGACCGGCATGGCCATGTCAGTACGTCATCCGCACCGCGCCGAGCTGCGGGGACCACGAGACGCCGTGGCGCCCCCTGGCGCGCTCGCGTTCGCCAGCTTGCGGCTGGCCGCACCAGCAGCCCTGGTGGGCGTGGTCCTGGAAGGGGCCGCCCAGTCGGGCGCAGCCTTCCTGCCCCCCCTGCTGGCACTGCCCGTCGTGGGCGTGGCCTGGTGGTCGCTACGCAGGAGCCTGCGGCGCTACGACGATCCGCTGTGCCGTTCACGGATCGTCCAGACCGTGTCCTCAGGCTGACCCCCCGGATCGCCCGTCATGGCCGGCCAGCAGGCCCCTTAACCGGTCGGCCAGCACCTGCCAGCGCCACTGCGCGTCGACCCAGGCCCGGCCCGCCTGGCCCATCTGCCGTGCCCTGGCGGGATCGGCGAGCAGCCCGCCGACGGCCTCCGCTACCTCGGCCACCGAGGTGCCATCCACGACGTGGCCGGTGATCCCCTGCTGCACCGCATCGGGAGACCCCCCCGACCGGCCCGCGACTACCGGCAGGCCGGTGGCCGAGGCCTCCAGGTACACGATGCCCAGACCCTCCACCTCGAGGCCGGCCCGACGGGTCCGGCAGGGCATGGCGAAGACGTCACCCGCGGCGTAGTGCGCAGGCAGCTCCGCCCACGGCACCGATCCGGTCAGGACCACATCGTCGGCGACGCCGAACTCCGCCGCGAGGCGCGTGAGCCGCGGCGCGTCGGGACCGCCGCCTACGCACAGCAGGGCGGTGTCAGGCACCCGACGGCGGATCGCCGGCAGCGCCCGGATGAGGACGTCCTGGCCCTTCCGGGGCACCAGACGGCTGACACAGACGATGACGGGGCGATCGGCAAGCCCCAGCCGGGAGCGGACCTCCTCGCCGCCGCCGGGCCTGAACAGCTGCGTGTCCACGCCGCTCGGCAGCCTCTCGAGCCGGGCAGCTGGTCCCAGCGCCGGTGCCAGCCGGGCCCGGGTGTAGTCGCCGAGATACGTGACCACATCGACGGTGGCGCCGATGCGCCGCAGGGCCTGGCGCCCGCCGGGTAGCAGCGCCCAACCCACCTCGTGTCCGTGGGTGGACGCCACAGACCGGCCCAGCCCGAGCCGCCGTGCGAGCAGCGCCAACGGAGCGGCCGCTCCGAACCAGACGCGGTCGCAACTCTCGGCCGCCGCGACCTGCCGGACCCTGCGCAGCGCGGCCGGGGTCGGGAGCAGCAGCGAGGAGGGGTGCCGGACGACAGGGAAAGGCTGCGCAGCATCGAAGGTCGCTGAGCCCTTCCAGTCCGAGGCATACACCACGACTTCCCCGGCTGGCTGACGCACCGCCAGGTTGTGGACGAAAGCCTGAATCCCACCCGGACGCGGCGGGAAGTCGTTGGTGACCACCAGAGTGCGCATCAGCAGTGCAGCCGGGCGTACTCCCGGGCCAGGGCGATGCGCTGCGGCGACGTGGGGTGGGTGAAGAACACGGCGTACACGAGCGGGGAGGGGTCGAGGTCCGACAGGTTGCTCACGGCCAGGCGGTGCTGGCTGCTGGTGAACGTGGCGACGTCACAGGTGAGCTCCATCGCGTGGACGTCGGCGCGCGCCTCGATCCTCCGGGAGACCAGGCTCGAAGCGGGTTGGACAAGGAGCCCCCCGGCCGCCACCAGAAACAGGAGCAAGGCAAGCACCCGCGGGTCCGACGGACCGGTCGCACCGGCCCGGTCGAGAAGGGCCGGCCAGGACAACAGCAGGGCCAGCAGGCATACCGCGGCGGCTCCCCCGATGGCACCCCAGGCGGTGCCGCGCAGGACGTCGTTGCGCTTGGCGTGGCCCAGCTCGTGTGCGACCACCAGCTCCACTTCCTGCGGGCTGGCAGTGGCAAGCAGAGTGTCGTAGACCACGATGCGCCGTGTGCTGCCGAAGCCGCTGACGTAGGCGTTGAGCGCTGCCGTCCGCCGTGAGGCATCAGCCACCAGCACGTCGTTCACGTGGACACCGTCGCGCGCGGCGAGTGCGAGCAAATCGGTGCGCAACTGACCCTGGGGCAGCGGCCGGAAACGGTTGAACACCGGCTCGACCACCAGCGGGTAGGCGAATGACGCGACGACCACAAAGCCGGCAACCACCGCCGCAGCGGCCACCCACCAGCCCTGCGGCAGCCACCGCGCGAGGCCCAGCACGGCCAGCAGCACGAGGGCGGTGACACCGGCCGTGATGCCCAGGCCTTTGAGCAGGTCCGCTGCCCACGCCGCCCAGGACTGGTTGGACAGCCCGTACTCGCGCAGGACGGTCTCACTCCGGGCGTCAAGGGCGGCTGTGGCCAGCCGACCCACGACGGCAAGAGCGACACTGCCCGCCACGACCTGCGCGACCCACCCCCCACCGAGGAGCCGGCCTGCGGCGACGACGATGCGGCCACCCCATGGAGTCAGGCCGAGGACTGCCGCGACGAGTAGCCCAAGGGCGAGCGAGCCGTAGGCGCTCGGCCGCAGGGCCCGGTGGAAGGCTCGTTCCCTCGCGACCTCGGCAGCGGAAAAGTCGTGCAGGAGGTCGACGCGGGGGGCGCTGTGGGGCAGCACGTCCCAGGGGACCGTGGTGGCGAGCAGCGCGAGGAGAGCGAAAACGAGCGCGGCGAGAGCAGTCACCACCAGGCCGCGGTTCATGCCAGTTCCCGGTTGCGCGGCAGGTCACGCAACGCGCGCAACCAGCTCCGGACGAAGTCGGCACGGGAGGTGCGGAGCCGAGAGCGCAGCACCGCGTCCAGGGCCTGGCCGTTGGGTGCACCTCGGTAGGCACCGAGCCGACGATAGAGATCGAGAACTGCCCCGGTCCCATAACGGGTGGCGAGCAGCCGGACGGCGAGCCAGCTCTGCTCGTAGGCCTGGGCGACGTTGGGGTCCGCCGCGCGGAAGTCGGCATCACGGGGCAGGCGCGTCGGCAGTTGTCCTGCTGCCACGTCGGACGCCAGCTCGCTCGCGACCTCCACGACGGGCAGAGCGGCGCCCAGGTACGCCACGTAGTCCGCCAGCCCTTCGACGAGCCAGATGGGGACGTCGGGACCAGTGGCCTGCCGGCTGGCCACGTGCATCACCTCGTGCGTGAGGACGACGCGGCGGCCGAGGCCGCTCAGCCTGGCGAACGTCGCCGGGTTGACCACGACACGGTCGCCGTAGCTAGGCCCACCGGGGGGGCCGGTCGACAGCGCGGTCTCGACGGCCGCAACGTTCAACAGGTCGACGGCCGGCCCGACCAGCGTCGCTGCCTCCCTGACCGACATGGGGACATCGATGACCACCCGACCCGACCAGGTGGAACCCCACACAGCCGTGACCCGCTGGACCGCGAGTTCGGCGTCGACGGCGATCGCGGCCACGAGGGCGCGGTTGCCGGCACGGCCGATCACGGTGACGGGACCGCGGCGGACCGTCACGCTTCGGCCGCCGGCCCACCTGCCGCCCCCCGAT
>JALYIZ010000108.1 GCA_030775505.1 Actinomycetota bacterium
CCTCCTGGTCGCCGCGATCCGCCAGGGCGCGGCCGACCGCGGTGTCGACCCGGCCGAGCTGTTTCCCGACCCGGCCGTTCGGGTCGGCTGGTTCGCACTGGCCCACCGCGCGAGCAGCCCGGCCGGAAATGTGGATGCGGACCGCGCGGCGGAACTGGCCTCGGCCGCCGGGCTCGACCCGGTCGAGGTGTTCCACTCAGCAGCCGGGAAGGACCTGTTCACCCCGGCGCTGGCTAGGGCGGGTGGGCAGGTCGATGTTCGCCGGCTCGGGATGGACCTGACCGTCTCCGCGCCCAAAAGCGTCTCCGTCCTCGCGGCCCTCGCCGACCCGGACATCACGGCGGTGATCGAGGGCTGTCACGACCGCGCCGTCACCCAAGCCCTGGGTTATCTGCAACGACATGCCGCCCACGGACTGCGGGGGCATCACGGCGACGGGCACACGATGACCCGGGTTGGCACGGACGGGCTGATCGTCGCTGGGTTCACCCATCACACCTCCCGGGCAGACGATCCCCAACTTCACACCCACCTCGTCATCCCCAACCTGGTCCGAGGCGCCGACGGGCAGTGGTCTGCCGTGGACAGCAGGGCGGTGTTCCGGCAGGCGAAGACCGCCGGGTACCTCTACCAAGCCACGCTCCGGCATGAGCTGTGCCGGGAACTCGGTGTCAGCTGGACCGTGCCGGTGAAGGGCTGCGCCGAAATCATCGGAATCCCACAGACCGTCCTGGTCGAGTTCTCGCAACGGCGGCGGCAGATCACCACCGAACTCGCCCGTACCGGCCGGCACGGCCGCCGGGCCGCGCAGGCCGCCTGCCTGAGCACCCGGACGGAGAAGTCCCACCTGCCCACCGGCGGCCTGCAGGCCAGTTGGGCGGCGCGCGCCACCACGGCCGGGGTCAGCCCCGGTGACCTTCTCCAAGTCGTGAAACGGGCGTCCCGCCACCGCGCATCCTGGACGGCCCGCGGGCGGGAGATTCGAGGCGGAGCCGGGCGGGTCAACGACAGGCTGGCGTCGCATGCCGAGCAGGCGGTGCTGGCTGGGTGGCTATTCGGGCCGGATGGGCTCACCGAGCACCAGACCGGGTTCGACCGCCGCGACATCGTCCGAGCCCTCGCGGAGTACCTCCCTCCAGACCGGACCGGGAACGCCGCACAGCTCGAGACCCTCGCCGACCAGCTCCTCAGCGGCAACACCGGCGACATCGGCCTCGCGGATGGCACCGCGAACGGCGTCGCCGGCCCGAACGCGGCGGTGCCGCTGGCAGTGGATTTGGACGACGGACCGCGGTGGACCACCACCGAACTCCTCCTTCAGGAGACACAGGCGATCGCTCTGGCAGCCAGCCCCGTCGCCCGGCCAGCACCTCCCGCCAGGCTGGTGCAACAGCAGATCACCGCCCGCCCTGGCCTGTCAGCGGAGCAGCAGGCCGCGATCTGGCAGCTCGCCGGCAACCGCAATCTCGCCTGCGTCCTCGTCGGGCCGGCCGGGTCCGGGAAGACCGCCGCGCTCAGCACCCTCCGGGACATCTTCGAGACTGACGGCCGGCCCGTCATCGGCTGCGCGCTGGCCGCGTTGACCGCCCGCAGGTTGCAAGACGGCAGCGGTATCCCGTCCAGCAGCCTCGCCGCTCTCCTCGCCCGCGCCGACACTGTCGACCCGACCAGCGGCCACCCGGCCGGTCTGCCCGCCCGGGTCGTGGTCGTCGTGGACGAGGCCAGCCTCATCGGGACCCGCCAGCTCGGTCAGCTCCTGCAGCACACCGCCCGCGCCGGCGGTCAGGTCCTGCTCGTCGGCGACCCAGCGCAGCTCCCCGAGATCGACGCCGGTGGGCTATTCCGGCACCTCGCCGCACCCGACCAAGGCCCCGCCGTGCTCCGGGGCAACCAACGCCAACAGCAGGCCTGGGAGATCGCCGCCCTCGACCAACTCCGCGACGGGCACATCCAGACCGCCCTCCACTCGTACGCAGCACGCGACCGAATCACCCTCGCGCCCGGGATGGAAGAGCTGCACGAGCAAATCGCCGCCGACTACCTCGCCCACACCGCCAGCGCCACCACGCCCAGGGGGGTGCGTGAGACCGTTGTACTCGCGACCCGCCGCAATGATGTCGGGGCCCTCAACACGGCCATCCGCGCGCAACTCCAACAGGCCGGGCGGCTCGCCCCCGACACGCTCACCGTCACCGGCCCCGACGGGCCACTGCCCCTTGCGGTCGGGGACCAGATCATCCTGACTCGCACCACCCACGACGCCGACTGCGCCCGGGTCCTCAACGGCACCCGCGGGCAGGTCACGCAGGCCGGAGCCGACGGTATCCAGTTGGAAACTGACGACGGTCAGCAGCACACCCTCAGCCCACTGGACGCCGGGTTCTCGTTGCAGCACGGCTACGCGCTGACCATCCACAAGGCCCAAGGACTCACCGCCATCACCGCGCTCGTACTCGCTGACGGCCTGACCCGCAACGCCGCTTACACCGCGCTGTCCCGAGGACGCCGGCACAACGAGCTGTACCTCCACGACCCCGAGGGCCAGACCAGCGGCCAAGACCCGCTCCGGCGGTTCCGCGCTCAACTCGACCAGCCCACCGGAGACACCCTCGCCGTCCTGCAACGACCCCGTTGGATCCCTCCGACAGCCCGGCGACGAACCGGGCTCGCCCCCTACCCCGACCCCGGGGCGTCCGCCCGGACCGTCCCGCAGCGCACCCGCTGACCCGAAGAAGAGGAACCCTCATGTCCACTCCTGCACCCCGCCGGGCCAGCCACGACGTGGTGGCGGTCGCGTTGCTCGCGCCCGGACGGCTCCCAAGCCGCGCCCGGCTCGCGGCACCGCCCCCTGCAGCGGAGCCAAGCGGCGAGCAGCAACGAGCGACCCTTACCGTCGCCGAGACCGCTCAACTGCTCGGGGTCAGCCCCTGGCTCATCCACCAACAAATCGCCCGGGGCACCCTGCCCTACCTTCGCCTCGGCCGTCGCATCCTCATCTCCCGCACTCGACTCGTCGCCTGGCTCGAGACCGACCACTGACAGCCGAGCCCGGCGCGCACAACAGCGCCCCTTCGCGCTGGTCCAGCGATCGCCAGATATCCACAGGTTCGTTCACTGAAGAATTTTCAGGCACGGCGATCCCTAACTTCGACATTGCGCGCATGAGGAGGTGCCATGGGACGTCGCCAATTCGGTCGCATCCGCCGGCTTGCCTCCGGTCGCTGGCAGGCTCGGTACCCCGCGCCCGACGGTGTCGACCGTTCGCTGGGCACGTACGACACCAAGCTCGCCGCGCACCGCGCCCTGGTCAGCCTCGAGCAGACCATCACCCGCGGCGACTGGGTGTCGCCCGCCCTGCGTGACCAGACTCTGTCCGAGTACGCACGCACCTGGCTCGCTTCCCGGCAACTGCGCCTGCGCACCCGCGAGTCCTACGAGGACCAGCTGCGGTTGCGCATCCTCCCCCAGCTCGGAGCGTTCCCGCTGAGCAAGATCACGCCAAGGCACGTACGCGGATGGTACGGCGCCCTTGTCCAGCTGGCTGACGCGGCCGGAAGAGGCCACCGCGCAGCCACCTCCAGCTACCGGGTACTGCGAGCCATCCTCAACACCGCCGTCCAAGACGAGATCCTGCTCCGCAACCCGTGCGCTCTGCGCGGCGCAAGCACCGACCGTCCCAACGATCGACCCATGGTCGACGAGCACGACGTCTGGGCCCTGGCCGAGGCCGTTCCCGACCTGTACCGCGCAGTGGTCTGGCTGGCCGCAGGGACCGCGCTGCGGACCGCCGAGCTGGCCGGCCTGCGCCGCACCGACGTCGATCTGCCAAACCGAAGGCTGACCGTCCGGCAGACGTACGTCGAGCCCGCGCGCGGCAACCCATACTTCGGGCCGCCCAAGAGCGACGCCGGGTCCAGGACCGTCGTTCTCCCTTCCGTCGTAGTGCCCATCCTCCAGGAGCACCTCGACCGCTACTCACAACCAGGAAACGTCGGCCTGATCTTCGTCAGCGAGAAGGGCCAGCCACTGAGCCGCCACAACCGCAAGTGGTGGCGCCTCGCCTGTAAGGAAGCCGGCCTGCCCACCGGCACCCGACTTCATGACCTCCGGCACGCGGGGCTCACGATCGCCGCCCAATCAGGCGCCACCCTCAAAGAGCTGATGGCGCTGGCCGGACACTCATCGCCACGCGCCGCCCTGATCTACCAGCACGCCGCCAGCTCCCGCGCCGTCGTCGTTGCCGACGCAGTCTCGGCGCGGCTGAGCAGATCGGCCGAGAGCGGTCGAGCGGACCCGACAGCCTGACACCGTCAGACGACAGCAGGACCGACCCCGTCAACCTGCGATGTAGACCTCGATGGCCTCGCGGGCAAGATCGCTGACCCTGCGGTGCTCGTGCTCGGCACGGGCCAGCAACGCTGCGTAAGCGTCGTCGCCGAGCCGCACGCTGACACGCGGTGACGCCCCGCCCACCGCGCGAGGCGACAGCGGCGGACGTCCCACCGGACGGGGTTCGGCATCCGCGAGGTCCTGCGCATCGCGCTCGAACGCAAGAGCCATCGCAGCCGCGGCGTCCTCCGTGATCACGCGACCGCCTTTGGCAACCCACTGGGCTTGCTTCGCCTTCTTCGTCACCGTTGCCATCGCAAGGCCTCCTGGTATTGAGCTTGGTACTTGCTTCGTAAGGGCATGGAGTGGATGACGAGCAAGTCGCCGTTCGCAAGCTCCACCGCCATCACCTCCAAGGCGACGCCACCACGGTCATCGCCGAGGTAGACCAGCTGGTCCAGAGGTCGATCCGGCGGCGTGGCCCGCTGTATGTAGACGAGGCCCGCCCTTGTCAGGACATACCTCGTGCGTCCGCGCGTGATGCCGTGCTTGGCCGCACTCCCGGCCCAGTGCAACCTCACCGACCTATTTTGTCCGACACAAAAGCAGAAGTCAACTCAGCCGCTTAGCGGTCCGTTCGGCGAGTTCAGCGGAGGCTGAGCGAGGGCAGCACCGGTCCCGATCGGGCACGTAGCGGGCACGAAGGGCCTCCCGATCACTCCCGGAAGGCCCTTCGTAGCGCCCCGCAGGCCTGTCACCTGCGGTTTTGCGGGTGGAGCTGAGGGGACTCGAACCCCTGACCCCCACACTGCCAGTGTGGTGCGCTACCAGCTGCGCCACAGCCCCTCGGTCGTGCAGGCGGTCACTTTACAGGCTCGCCGGCCGGGCCCTCCTCTGCCGGGCGGGCACCCAGGTCGTGCGCACCCACGCCGGGCCCGACGAGCGGTCCGGGCGAGATGTTGTGCCGCTCGAGCCGCCACCCGCGCTCCCCTTCCACCAGCACCGACCAGGCAGCGTTGCCCAGCGGGGCGAGGACCCACCAGGACTTCGGGTCGAGTTCCAGCAGGACTCCCAGCGCCGCCCGGGCCGTCCCGCCATGCGTGACGGCCAGCAGCGTCGCCCCCGCTGGTACGGCAAGCAGGGCCTCGCGGATGCACTCAGCTGAGCGCGCCCCGGCATCGGCGTAGGTCTCCCCGCCTCCGCGGGCGACGTCCGCACCGTGCTGCCAGGCCTCGTACTCCCCCGGCCAACGCTGCTGGATCTCCGCGGTGGTCAGCCCCTGCCACGTCCCAAGGTCGAGCTCGCGCAGGCGAGGGTCCGCCCGTACCCCCAGGTCGCCGGCGACGATGTGGGCCGTCTCCCACGCCCGGGACAGGTCGCTAGCGACGGCTGACCCGGGGACGCCCGAGAGGTGGCGTGCGGCTCCGGCAGCCTGCTCACGCCCGGCATCGTCGAGCGGGACATCGAGCTGGCCTTGCACCCGCCCCTCCCGGTTGAACGCCGTCTGGCCGTGCCGCAGCACGACGACCCGGCGGGGAGCCGGCGTCACCTGGCGGCGCGGTGCGCTGCCCGCTCCAGGTCCGCGTCGACGAACGGGATCACCGGGCAGTCCTTCCAGAGTCGCTCGAGCGCGTAGTAGACCCGCTCCTCCTGGTGCTGGATGTGCACGACGATGTCGCCGAAGTCCAGCAGGACCCAGCGACCCTCCTGGGCACCCTCCCGGCGGAGTGGCTTGGCTCCGAGCTCGCGCAGCCGATCCTCGATCTCGTCAACGACGGCCTTCACCTGACGGTCGTTGGGCGCCGAAGCCAGCAGGAACACGTCGGTGATCACGAGCTGGGCGCTGACGTCGAGCAGCAAGACATCGCTGGCAAGCTTGTCAGCGGCCGCCTGGGCGGCGGCGAGCCCGAGCTGGACAGCGTGGTCAGAGGCAGGCACGGGTCTTCTCTCGTCAGGTTGGACCGTCAGGGTCTCACGCAGCCATGCGGGACCTCACCGGGCGAAGTCGGCCCCGACGATGACGACGACATCCGCGAGCGTGCCCAGGTCCGCGGTGTCAACGTTGACCGGGACGTTGAGGGCGGCGCAGATCCTTGCTCCCAAGGCCTGGCCTTGCGTCGTGGCGTCGTGGACCAGGACGACCGTATGGGCGTAGCCGAAGTGGGGTGCGTTCCGTGAACCCACGTAGACAAATCCGGCCGGCACCAGCCGGGCCCGGACCTTCAGACCAAGCCCGGGTGTGCCCACTCCGTTGAGCACCAGGACCCGGTTTCCTGAGGAGCGGGCACCACGTGGGATCGACTGCGCGAGCAGGCGGTCGACGAGCGTCCGGGTGGCGGTCGCATCGATACGGAACGAGGGTGGCCCACTACCGAAGTCGATCGGCACCACCGGCAGCCCGTCGTACTCCAGGTCGTGGCTGCGCAGGTCCGTCTGCATCCCGGTGAGGAACGCGGCCAGCCAGGGCACGGTGACGCTCGGGACGGAACGCTGGCCCAGTCCCGACAGGAGCAGCTCGACCTGGCGCGTGGAAGGCGGCAGCGCAGCCAGGATGCCGTTGATCACCTGCTGCACGCGGGCGAGCCGGGCCTGCTCCTGCTCTCCCTTGGCCAGCCACGTGGCGAAAGACACGGCATGCTGGCCGTCCAGCTGCTGAGGACCGGGACTGACCAGCACGACCTGCCCGGCGGGCCCGCCGATGACCGGGACATCCACCTCGGCGTGGATTCCGCCCAGGTGGTTGACGAGTGTGGCCAGGGTGGGCAAGTCGAGCACCCAACCGCCATCGAGGGTCACCCCAAGCAGGTCGGAGATCGCGTTGCGGTCGCTCAGCGGCGGAACGGTCCGCAGGGCGCGGGCGATGCTCGGCGAACCGGTACCGGGGACGTTGACGATGACCTGGGGAGGGATGAGCAGCCCCACGCCGGCGCTGGAGGCCCGGTCATGGGCGAGCACGGTGGTGGCGATGGCGTCCCCGCTGGGCGCCTGGAACTGCACCACGAGCGTCTGTTGGGTCCGCCGGGGCGCGGCCAATGGGGAGGTAGGTGTGCCCGAACCAGCGTGCTGCCGCACGACAGCGACCACAGCGGCCGCGATGACAACCACCGCCGTACCGATCGCGAGGACGCGTCGGCGTCGGCGGCGTCGGTTCTGACGGGCCTGCATCCGACGACCCGTGCGGGCGGACCCGGGCCAGGCCACCGCCGGGA
>JALYIZ010000109.1 GCA_030775505.1 Actinomycetota bacterium
CACCTGCGCGCGGTGCGGGCCGAGAAGGCTGCCGCCGAGGACGCGTGGCTGGCGCTGTCGGAGGACGCCGGCTGAGGCGGCCGTTACAGACGGGCCCGGAAACAGCCGATAGCGCGCATAACGCACATCCCAGGGGGAGTCACGTGGACTACAGCGCCCGTATGTCTCGAGTCTCGACCATTGTCGGGTGGGGCACGCTCATGCTCTGCGCCGGTGGGTCGCTGCTCCTGCACCGCTACAGCCCGGGCGTCCACGTCCACCTGACGGCCGTCTGGATCTGGACAGCCATCGGCGTCGTCAACGTGTCCATCCTGATGGGGCTGCCGGCCATCCTGCGGTCCTCCCCGGCCCTCATGAAGCAGCTCGTCCTGGTCCGGGTGATCCTCAACATCTCCAACATTGCCGGGATGGCCGGACTCGTGACGGTCACGGGCGGGGTCGCCGGTCCGTTCTGGGTCCTGTTCCTGCCCACCGTCCTGTACGCGGCGTTGAACACCGGGCGGATGGAGAGTGTCTTCTGGGCCCTGTGCACCTCCGGCGCCGTCGTCTCCGCGGCGGCGCTGTCCCACACCCTCACGACCGACCACCTCACGACGCTGGTGGTGGCGGGAGTCTTCTTTCCCACCGTCGCCTGGTACATCGGGACCCTCGCGCAGCAGCTGTGGACCATGCGGGCGGCCGCGCGCGCCGATCGCCGGGCACTCGGCGCCCGGGTGGAGGAGCTCTCGGCCGTGCTCAGCCGCGCGGCCAAGGGAGACCTCTCGGTGAGCCTCGACGGTGGCGCGGACACCCACAAGGAGCTGCAGGTCCTGGCGACCGCCTTCGGTGACACCCTGACCAACCTGCGGCAGCTGGTGGGGCACATCCGCAGTGGCGGTGAGCAGATCGGTGCGAGTGCCGGTGAGCTGCTGGCGACGGCGGAGGAGCACGCGGCGTCGTCCACGCAGCAGTCCTCGGCGGTGAGCGAGACGACCTCGACCATCGAAGAGCTCGCCGCCACCGCGGCCCAGATCGCCGAGACCTCCCAGGCCGTCGCCCGCTACGCAGAGGAGACCCTCCGCTATGCCGAGCAGGGCCGGGCCGCCGTCTCCGCCTCCGTCGAGTCCATGGACACGATCGCGGAGCGGGTCGACTCGATCGCGACGCGGGCGTTGAGCCTGGGGGAGAAGAGCCAGGAGATCGGCCGGATCCTCGATGTCATCGACGACCTGGCCGACCAGACCAACCTGCTGGCGCTCAACGCCGCGATCGAGGCAGCGCGGGCGGGTGAGCACGGGCGAGGGTTCGCGGTCGTGGCGTCGGAGGTGCGCAAGCTGGCCGAGCGGGCACAGGAGTCGACGGGGCAGATCCAGGCCATCGTCGGGGAGATCCAGGCCGAGACCAACAACACCATCCTGGCGTCGGAGGAGGGCGCGAAGGAGGTCCGGGCAGGGACGCAGCTGGCGCGGGGGGTGGTGGATGCGCTGGAGCGGATCTCGGGGATGGTGGACGAGACGACGACTGCCGCCAAGGAGATCTCGATCGCGACCCAGCAGCAGCGGTCGGCCTCGGACCAGGTGGTGGCAGCCATGACGCAGGTGTCTGACGTGTCGCGGCAGTACGCGGTGGGGTCGCGGCAGGCTGCCGCTGCAGCTGCCGAGCTCTCGTCGCTGGCTGACGACCTGCGTTCGTCCATCGCACAGTTCACGGTCGCCTGACACAGTTGGTCGACTGGGTGGTGTTCGACCTGGGGGAGACCCTCGTCGACGAGACCGAGAACTGGGGTCGCTGGGCAGACCACCTCGGCGTCCCGAGGCTGACGTTCGCTGCCGCACTCGGGGCGGTCATCGCCGGCCGCCGTCCGCACACCGACGTCTTCGAGCTCCTCGGGGCCTCTGTCGACACCTCGGCGGTGCCCTGGCGGGTCAGCGCCCGAGACCTCTACCCGGATGCCCTGCCCACGCTGGCCGCGCTGCGGACCGACGGGTACCGGCTCGCGGTGATGGCCAACCAGCCCGCGTCGGTCTCGCCGTTCCTGCACTCGCTGCCGGTGGACCTGGTCGCCACCTCCGCCGAGTGGGGCGTGGCGAAACCCGACCCGCTGTTCTTCGAGCGGGTGCTGTCCGCCGTCGGCGCAGAGGCCGCGCGGGTCGCCTACGTCGGGGACCGCGTCGACAACGACGTGCTTCCCTCGAAGGCCGCCGGCATGGTGGCGGTCCACGTGCGACGCGGCCCCTGGGGGGTCATCCAGAGCGCGTGGCCGGAAGCCTCGTCCGCTGACCTGCGGCTCGCTGACCTGGGCGGGCTGGTGGCGGGGCTGGCGTCCTTGGCCCGATAGCGGCTCCCGTGGGGCTGCTAACACAGAGAAAGCACCGCCCACGCGCCGAGAAACGTCCGAAACTCAACAGGTAGCGCCCCCCAGCGCCCCAGCCCCCCAGCCCCCCAGCCCCCCAGCGCCCCAGCCCCCCAGCCCCCCAGCGCCGCCGCCCCGTCAGGTGCCCGAAAGCCGAGGTCTGGTCTCGAGCTTCGACAGGCCGTTCCAGGCGAGGTTGACCAGGTGCGCCGCGACCTCGTCACGCTTGGGTTTGCGGGTCTCCAGCCACCACTGGCCGGTCAGCGCGACCATCCCGACGAGCGCCTGTGAGTACAGCCCGGCCAGCTTTGTCTCGAACCCCCGCGCCTTGAACTCCCTCGCCAGGATGTACTCCACCTGGCTGGCGATGTCGCTGATGATCGTGGCGAACCCACCGCCGCTGCCTGACAGCGGGACCGGCGACTCGCGGACGAGGATGCGGAAGCCGTCGGCCTGGTCCTCGACGTAGACCAGCAGGGCCAGGGTGGCCTGCTCGAGGAGCTCCTTGGGTGAGTCACCTGACAGCGCACTGGTGAAGGAGTTGAGCAGCCGCTGCACCTCACGGTCGACGACGACCGCGTAGAGGCCTTCCTTGCCACCGAAGTGCTCGTAGACCACCGGCTTGGAGACCCCGGCCCGTGCCGCGATCTCCTCGACGGAGGTTCCTTCAAAACCGCGTTCGGCGAACAGCGAGCGCCCGACGTCGAGCAGTTGCTCGCGACGCTCCTTGCCGGTCATCCGCACCCGGGCGGCGCGTGGGTCTTCGGTCACGCGCGGCGCGCGTCCAGCCGCTCACGTCGCGGCCAGCGCACGTCGTGCGCCCAGCCGAGCTTCTCGAACACCCAGATCAGTCGGGCACTGCTGTCCACCTGGAAGCGGTCGACGCCGTGGCGCGCGGCCGTCGGGTCGGCGTGATGCAGGTTGTGCCAGGACTCGCCCATCGAGATGACCGCGAGCGGCCACACGTTGGTCGACTTGTCCCTGGTCACGAAGGGCCGGTTCCCCAGGGTGTGGCAGATCGAGTTGATGGACCAGGTCACGTGGTGGAGCACGCAGACGCGCACCAGGCTCGCCCAGAAGAACGCAGTCAGCGCGCCGGTGAACGACAGGGACCAGAGACCGCCGATGACGGCGGGAAGCAACAGCGAGACCGCCACGAGGCCGGGGAACCAGCGGCTCACGGTGGCCACGTCGCGGTCGGCCAGCAGGTCGGGGACGAACCTCTTCTGGTCGGTCTGTTCGACGTCGAACAGCCAGCCCACGTGGGCGTAGTACAGCCCCTTGGCCAGCGCCCGGAAGCTGGTGCCGAAGCGCCACGGCGAGTGCGGGTCACCCTCCCGGTCGCTGAACGCGTGGTGCCGCCGGTGGTCGGCGACCCACCGCGTGGCGGGACCCTCGATCGCCAGGCTGCCGGCGACGGTCAGCGCGATGCGCAGGGGCCGGTTGGCCTTGAACGACCCATGGGTCAGGTAACGGTGGAAGCCGACGGTGATGCCGTGCCCGCTGATGGCGTAGAACACGACGGCAAGTACCAGGTCGTGCCACGACAGACCGTTGCCCCACAGCACGGCGCCGCTGGCAAGGACGGCCAGCAACGGCACGACGATGAACAGCGCGAGCGCGACCTGCTCCCACCGCGCCTTGAGCTCGGTGGTGGGGATCTGCTGCAGCGGCCGGTCGACGTCCTCGTCGTAGTCGATGGTCGTGACGGCGGCTTCGGCGAGGGTAGACGTCATTACGCGAGCGTAACCTACGCAACCGTAACCCGTCGACCGCAGGGAGAGGAACAACCAGAGCAGGTTTAACGATGCCCGTACTGGCACGATGGAGGCACCGCGTCCGGTCGCAACGGCCACTCGGTCCGCCTTGGTGTAATTGGCAGCACCCTGTCTTTTGGTGTCAGTGGTCCAGGTTCGAGTCCTGGGGGCGGAGCAGTCCTGGGGGCGGAGCAGTCCTGGGGGCGGAGCAGTCCTGGGGGCGGAGCAGTCCTGGGGGCGCCAGCCCAGCCCGGTAGAGTCGCCGGTTGTGACCGTGCGTCCGCTAGCCGTCGTCGTCCTGGCCGCGGGCGAGGGCACCCGGATGCGCAGCGCGACACCGAAGGTCCTGCACGCGATCGGTGGACGCAGCCTGATTGCCCACGTGGTCTCCGCCGCGCGCGCCCTCGACCCGGAACACCTCCTGGTCGTCGTGGGCCATGGGCGCGACGAGGTGACCGCAGCCCTCTCCGCCCTGGACCCTGCGGCAGTCGCCGTCGTGCAGGAGCAGCAGAACGGGACCGGTCACGCTGTCCGGGTGGCCCTGGACACGCTCGGCCAGCTGGACGGCACCGTGGTCGTCGTCCCCGGGGACGCGCCGCTCCTCACGGCGGAGACCCTGTGCTCGCTGGTGGAGACGCACCAGGCGACCGGAGCGGCGACCACCCTTCTCTCCGCGCGGCTGCCCGACCCGACCGGGTATGGCCGGGTGGTTCGTGCCCCGGATGGGTCGGTGCTGCGCATCGTCGAGCACAAGGACGCGGACGAGTCGGAACTGTTGCTCGAGGAGTGCGCGGTCAGCGTCTACGCCTTTGAGGGGCTGCGCCTGCGTGAGGCCCTGTCCCGTCTGGGCACCGCCAACGCGCAGGGCGAGGAGTACCTGACCGACGTCGTGGCCGTCCACCGCCAGTCCTCACTCCCGGTCGCCGCGCACGTCGCGAGCGACCCGGACGAGACCGTGGGGGTCAATGACCGGGCGCAGCTCGCCGAGACCGCGCGCAGCCTGCGGGACCGGATCGTGCGCCGCCACCAGCTGGCCGGCGTCGCCGTCCTGGACCCGCGGACCACCTGGATCGATGTCGCCGTCGAGATCGAGCCGGACGTCACGATCGCCGCCGGCTGCCACCTGCTAGGGGCCACGCGCGTGCACCGTGGCGCGGTCGTCGGGCCGGACACGACCCTGGTCGACTCGGTTGTGGGTGCGGGCGCGACGGTACTGCGCAGCCAGTGCCAGGGCGCAGTCGTAGGGCCGAGGGCGACAGTGGGGCCGTTCGCCTACCTGCGTCCGGGGACGGTTCTCGGTGAGGGGGCCAAGGTTGGCGCCTTCGTCGAGGTCAAGGGCAGCGACATCGGCCCCGGCGCAAAGGTCCCGCACCTCGCCTACGTCGGGGATGCCAGCGTCGGTCCGCGGTCCAACATCGGGGCCGGCACCATCGTGGTCAACTACGACGGCCGCGCCAAGCATCGCACCGAGATCGGCGAGGACGTCCGGATAGGCAGCAACAACTCCCTGGTGGCTCCGGTCCGCGTGGCGGACGGCGCATACACCGCAGCAGGCTCCACCATCACGACGGACGTCCCCGCCGGTGCGCTCGGTGTGGGACGGGCCCAGCAGCGCAACATCGAGGGCTGGGTGGCGCGCAAGCGGCCACCGGCCGACCAGGGGGAGCAGCACGCATGACCGGGCTGGAGATTGCGAGCCGCAAGAACCTGATGCTGTTCACGGGGCGGGCATTCCCGGAGCTGGCCGCGGAAGTCGGGCTGGAGCTCGGCGTCGCAGCGGTGCCGACGAGTGCCTACGACTTCGCCAACGGCGAGATCTTCGTGCGTTTCGAGGAGTCGGTCCGCGGGTGTGATGCATTCGTCGTCCAGAGTCACACCGCACCCATCAACACGTGGGTCATGGAGCAGCTGCTCATGGTCGACGCCCTCAAGCGGGCGAGCGCCAAGCGCATCACCGTCGTCACGCCCTTCTACCCGTATGCCCGCCAGGACAAGAAGCACCGTGGCCGCGAGCCGATCAGCGCCCGACTGATCGCGGACCTGTTCAAGACCGCGGGCGCGGACCGCCTGATGGCTGTCGACCTGCACACCAGCCAGATCCAGGGTTTCTTCGACGGGCCCGTTGACCACCTGTTCGCGCTGCCGCTGCTGGCCGACCACGTCGCCGACAAGTGGGGCCACACCGACCTGGTCGTGGTCTCGCCGGACGCCGGCCGGGTGCGCGTAGCCGAGCGCTGGACCGACCGGCTGAACTGCCCGCTGGCGATCATCCACAAGCGCCGTGACCCCCGGGTCCCCAACGAGGTGAAGGTCAACGAGGTCGTCGGTGACGTCTCGGGCAAGACCTGCATCCTGGTCGACGACATGATCGACACCGGCGGGACCATCACCAAGGCGGCTGAGGCGCTGTTCGACAACGGGGCTGCCGACGTCATCGTCGCGGCCACCCACGGCGTGCTGTCGGGGCCCGCGACGGACCGGCTGAAGAACAGCCGGATCAGTGAGGTCGTCCTCACCAACACCCTCCCGATCGATGACGGCTGCCGCTTCGACAAGCTCACCGTCCTGTCGATCGCTCCGTTGATCGCGCGGGCCATCACTGAGGTGTTCGAGGATGGCTCCGTCACCTCCCTGTTCGACGGCGCTGCCTGACGCGCACTCGGGGTACGGTCACGCGTGTGACGTCTCCCTATGCACCGGTTTCCCGCAGGCGCCCCTGGCTCATCCCGGTGGTGGTCATCGGCGGGGTCCTCCTGCTGATCATCATCGGCCTCGCGTCGAGCTACAACGGTCTGGTGACCAAGCAACAGTCGGTCAAGACCGAGTTCGCCAACCTCGACACCCAACTCCAACGGCGCAACGACCTGATCCCTCAGCTCGTCGGCGCGGTGCGCGGCGCGCTCGGTCAGGAACAGTCGGTCTTCGGTGACCTGGCGCGCGCGCGGACGCAGTACGCCGGTGCCACGACCACCTCGCAGAAGGCGGCCGCGGACGCGAGCATCACCGCCGGCCTGGGCCGGCTGCTCGTCATCACCGAGAACTACCCTCAGCTGCAGAGCATTGCCGCGGTCCGCGACCTTCAGGTGCAGATCGAGGGCACCGAAAACCGCATCGCCCAGGAGCGCCGGACCTACAACGAAGTCGTCAACAGCTACAACACGACGGTCCGCAGCTTTCCCCGCAACCTGATCGCCGGGATGTTCGGCTTCTCGCAGGAGCCGCTGTTCAAGGCGGTCGAGACCGCGGCGACCCCGCCGACGGTGAACCTCGGTGGCCCGGGAGCCAGCTCGGCGCCGACCGCCTCCGCCTCGCCGCGCTGATCTCCATGCGTCCGGCCGTGACCAGCAGGCCCAGCGCCAGCAGGCCCAGCGCCAGCGGGTCCCTCGCCGGCCGGTGCCTCGCCCGCCTGCTGACGGCGACGGCCCTCCTGTCCACGGGGCTGCTC
>JALYIZ010000110.1 GCA_030775505.1 Actinomycetota bacterium
AGCATGTCGAACGCCACCAGGCGTGAGCCCCACGCGTCATGCCACCCGGGATGACTATGTATGTCTTGTGCGAGTGGATCTAACGTCCATCTCGTGGTCGGGTCAGACAGGTGCCCGGACGATTCACCGGGTGGTGTGGCGCCCTTCGCCGGCCGCTATGTGCTGCGCGAGGCCCTCAAGTCGGGGAACGGCGTGGACACCTTCCGGGCGGTGGACACCGCCACGTCGACCGACGTCGTGGTGAAGACCATCGCGCCCGACGCCATTCACGCCGCCGCCAGGCTCCGGTTCGAGCACGAGATGCAGGTACTGGGCACGCTCAGTGGCAGCGGTCTGCCGGGCCTCGTCGACTCGGGGCTGTGGGCCGACCAGCTCTTCCTGGTGCAGCCGCTCGTCCCGGGGAGGACCCTGGCGGACCTGCTCACGGCCGGTCCGCTCACGCCGTCCGCGGGGATCCGGGTGGCGCACGACCTCGCCGTCGCGCTGGAGGTCGCCCACGGCGCCGGGATCTGCCACCGTGACGTCAAGCCGGCGAACGTGATCGTGGAGGGACGCGACCCCGTGGAGCGGGTCACCCTCATCGACTTCGGGTTCGCGCGAAGCCCCTGGCTGGACGAGTCGATCCGCGACGACCTCGTCGGGACCGTGCGCTACCTCGCCCCGGAGGCCGCGGGGATGCTGGCCGTTCCGGCTGACGAACGCTCAGACCTGTACTCGGTCGGGGTCGTCCTCTTCGAGTGCCTGACCGGCCGTCCGCCGTTCCCGGGACCGACGGTCGGCGACCTGCTGCGCCAGCACCTGTCGATGCCCGTCCCGGCGCTGGCCGAGGTCGTACCGGGTCTCCCACGTGCCCTGGGCGGGATCCTCGAGCGGTTGCTGCGCAAGGAGCCGGCGGAGCGCTACCAGTCGGCCGCTGCCCTCGGCTACGACCTGGCCTGCCTGCTCGACGCCCTGGAGGCGGGCGAGACCGACCCGCGGCTGCTGGTGGGGCGTCGCGACCAGCGGCGCAGCCTCACCGACCCGGCGTTCGTCGGGCGTGACGCGGAGCTGGCCTCCCTGCTCGCCCTGGTCAGCACCGTCAAGGAGGGCGGCGGCGGCCTGGTGCTGCTGGAGGCCGACTCCGGCGGTGGCAAGAGCCGCCTGCTCAACGAGCTGACCGTCCAGGCGGCCGACCGGGGAGTCCTCGTCCTGCGCGGGCAGGGAGTCGCGCAGGCCGCGCAGCGCCCGTTCACCCTGCTCCACGGCGTCGCGCAGGACCTGGCCGCCGCCCTGCCTGCGGGCAGTCCGGGGCTGCAGTCGCTGCGGGACCGCGTCGGTGACAGCGCCGGCGGGGCGGTGCGGGCGCTTCCCTCGCTCGGGTCACTGTTTGACGGTCCGGCCGAGGACGACCTCGGACCGGAGCAGTTCGGCGAGCAGCGCAGCCTCGCCGCGCTGGCGCACCTGCTCGCCTCGATCCCCGCCGACGACCGGCCCACCTTGCTGGTTCTCGATGACTGCCAGTGGGCCGACCGCCTGACCGTGCGCCTGCTGGCCGAGGTCTACGGCCCGGACGCCGAGGCCCCACCGTTCCTGGGCGTCATCGCGGCCTTCCGCTCCGAGGAGGTCGCCGAGGGCCACGCCCTACGCGCGATCGCCCAGGGCAAGGCCATCCAGCTCGGGCCGCTGCCGCCGGCGAGTATGCGACAGCTCGCGGAGTCGATGGCTGGGCCCGTGCCCGACGTCGCCCTTGACACGGTGGTGCGCCTCGCGGACGGCAGTCCCTTCATGGGCTCGGCGGTCATGCGGGGCCTCGTCGAGTGCGGCGCTCTGGTGAACACCCCGGCCGGCTGGGCCGTGGACGAGCTGGCTCTCGAAGACGTCCAGGCCGCCCGCAGGTCGGCGGCCTTCCTCGTCCGGCGGCTCGAGCTTCTTTCCCCTGCTGCGCTGAAGGTCCTATCTGTCGGCGCGGTACTCGGGAAGGCGTTCGACATCCTGGTTGCGGTCGAGTTGGCGGACGAGGGCGCCTCGGGGTCGCAGATCCTGGAGGAGGCCCGCGGCCGCCGGCTGCTGTGGGTGGACGACCGGACCGGCCGCTGCAGCTTCTTCCACGACAAGATCCGCGAGGCGCTGCTGGACCGGCTCGAGCCGGCGGTGCGCAACCACCTGCACGGTCAGGCCGCCGACGCCCTGCTGCGCGAGCATCCCGACGTCTCGCCGGCCGAGGCGTTCGACGTCGCGTTCCACCTCGATGCCGCCGGCCGCTGCGCGACCGCGCTCCCATTCGCCATGCTCGCCGCGGAGGAGGCCAGGAGGCTGCACGGACTGGATGCCGCGGTGGCCAACTACCGGATCGCCGAACGGGGTGTGGCGAGCGACGACGTCGCGATGAGGGCACGGATTGCTGAAGGGCTGGGCGACGTCCTGACCCTCCAGGGGGTGTACGTCGAGGCCGAAGCCCAGCTCGCCGCGGCGCGCGGCCTAGTCGACGACCGGATGCACTCGGCAGCTCTTGAAGGCAAGCTCGGCGATCTCGCCTTCAAGCAGGGAGACGTCCCGACGGCACGGCGCCACCTGGAGGGGGCAATGGCCGGGCTGGGGCGACCGGTTCCGCGCCGCGCACCCACCCTCGTCCTCGCGCTCATCTGGGAGCTGCTCGTGCAGGCGGTACACACGCTGCTGCCCCGGCTCACCACCGGGCGGCGCGACCGCCTCAGGGGCGACGAGGACCACCTGGCGATGCGCATCTACAGCCGGCTCGCCTACCTCTACTGGTTCCACAGCGGCAAGGTGACGTGTGGGTGGGCCCACCTGCGCGGGCTCAACCTCGCCGAGCGCTACCCGCCGTCGGCTGAGCTCGGCCAGGCTTACTCCGAGCACGCGCCGGTGATGACCATGATCCCGTGGTTCTCGCGCGGTCTCCGGTACGCGCAGCGGTCCCTGGCGATCCGCCGGGAGCTCGGCGACGTATGGGGCCAGGGACAGAGCCTGGGGTTCGCCGGTGTGCTGCTGTATGCGGCCTCGCGTTACGGCGAGGGCGAGGGCGCGTGCCGTGAGGCGCTCCGGCTGCTGGAGCAGACCGGGGATCGCTGGGAGGCCAACACGGCAGGCTGGAACCTGGCGCTGTGCCTGTACCGCCGCGGGGAGCTGCCGGAGGCGACGGCGGTGGCGCGCGACGTCTACGCCTCGGCGGTGGCGATCGGCGACCCCACGTCGGCGGGGGTGGCCCTGTCGGTGTGGACCCGGTCGAGTGGAGGCGACGTCGACCCCGCGCTCATCGCCGCCGAGCTGGCCGGCGGCAGCGAGGACGCGAGCACCACTACCGAGCTCCATCTCGCCGCGGCACTCGTCGCACTGCGGCACGGCGACCTGCCCTCAGCCGACGAGCACCTGACCCAGGCGGCGGCGACCATCAAGGCTGCAGGGCTGCGTCAGGAGTACGTGGCCCCGGTCTCCGCGTGGCGCGCCACGACGGCCCGGCTGCGGGCCGAGGGTCTTCCCCTGCACGACACGCGTGGCCGGGCCAGGGCCTTGCGCGGCCTCCGACGCGCCGGCCTCGTGGCCCGGTGGTGGGCGATGAGCTACCGGAACAACGGTCCCCACGCCCTGCGCGAAGCCGGTCTCTGTGCATCACTGAGCGGACGGCCGCGCCGTGCGCATCGCGCCCTGCGCAAGAGCTTGCTGCTCGCCGAGCGACAGGGCGCTGCCTATGAGGCTGCCCTCACGCGACTCGCGACGGCCGAGATCATGCAGGCTCGCGGTGGCGTTCGCGACGCGGAGCCGGAGCGGGCGGCGGTCGCGGCGCTGGAGGTCGCCGGATCCCAGCAGCCCGTCGACGACCTGCCTACGGTGTCGTTGTTCGACCGGTTCACGACGTTGCTCGCTGTCGGCCGCACGATCACGGCCGCATCGTCGGCAGACGCGCTGGAGTCAGCGGTGCGCGACGCGGCACTCGCCCTGCTGCGCGGCGAGCGGTGCCACCTCGTCCGGGTCGGGCCGGGGCTGTCGGAGGAGCTGACCTCGGTGTCCGGGGAGTCCGTCGACGAGGTCAGCGGGACACTCGTCGCCCGGGCAGTCAACGGGGGTGTCCCGGTCGTTGTCGATGTGTCGGCCGACGAGAGCGAGAGCCTGCTGCTGTCGGGGATCCGGTCGGTGCTCGCCGCGCCGATCGTCGTGGACGGTGACACTCCCTACTGCTTCTACGTCACGCATCGCCAGATCGGACAGCTGTTCGGCGACGAGGAGATCCAGCTCGCGGCCTTCATCGCCACGCTGGCCGGTGCCGCCTATGAGCACCTCGCCGGCGCGGAGAGCAGGTTCCGCTCGCTGGCGCAGAACTCCAGCGACGTGCTGACGCTTGTCAACGCCGACGGGTTGGTCACCTACCAGAGCTCGGCGGCGGGCCGGGTCTTTGCACTGCCCTCCCCCGGCCTGGTGGGTCGTCCGATCACGGCGTGGGTGCACCCGGACGACCTGACCCGCTTCGACGGTGCGCTTCACCGGGCGGTACCTGGGGGTGAGCTTCGGATCGAATGCAGGTTCCAGCACGCCGACGGCTCCTACCGGCACACCGAGTCGGCCGTGACCAACCTGCTGGACGACCCTACGGTGGGGGCCCTGGTCATCAACACCCGCGATGTGACGGAGCGCCGTCGGCTCGAGGACGAGCTGCGTGAGCGCGCCCTACACGACCCGCTCACCGGGCTGCCGAACCGGGCCCTGTTCCTCGAGCGGGCCCAGCACGCGCTCGACGGCCGCGGGCCACGCCCGCTGGTCGCGTGCTTCCTCGACCTCGACGACTTCAAGGCCGTGAACGACTCCCAGGGCCACGGCGTAGGGGACGAGCTGCTGCAGGAGATGGCGCGTCGGCTGGGCGCCTGTCTGCGACCGCAGGACACGGTGGCGCGCTTCGGCGGCGACGAGTTCGCGATCCTGCTGGAGGACACGCAGCTTGCCGCCGCGCTCGTCGTCGTGGGGCGCATCCTGGAGGCCACCGCCGCGCCGGTGACCCTGGGGCACGTCGAGGTGCTCGTGCACGCGAGCATCGGCGTCGCGGCGTGGGAGACCCGGAATGGCTCGCCCGACGACCTGCTCGCCGAGGCCGACGCGGCGATGTACGCGGCCAAGGGCCGGGGTGGCCACGCCTTCGAGGTCTTCCACCCGGACATGAGGCTGGCGACCGAGGTCCGCTCGCGTGCCCGCCTCGAACTCGACCGCGCCCTGGGCAACGAGGAGTTCAGGCTGCACTTCCAGCCCATCGTCGAGATCGGCACCGGTCGGCACGTCGGCCTGGAGGCGCTCGTGCGCTGGCAGCACCCCGAGCGGGGCCTGCTCGCCCCGGCCGACTTCATCGACCACGCCGAGGAGAGCGGACAGATCGCCGCGCTCGGTGAGTGGGTCCTGACCACGGCCTGCCGCGCCGGAAGTGACCTGCCGCCGGACATGCGGATCAGCGTCAACGTCTCGCCGCGGCAGCTGCAGCGGGCGGACCTGGTGGGTCTGGTGGCGCGTGCCCTGTCCGCGTCCGGCTTGCCGGCGCACCGCCTCGTTCTGGAGATCACCGAGACGGCCTCGGTGGCGGACGTCGACGTGGCCATCGCGCGGCTCGCTGAGATCAAGGCGCTGGGAGTGCTCGTGGCCCTTGACGACTTCGGGACCGGCTACAGCCCGCTGAGCTACCTGCGCCGCTTCCCGATCGACTATCTCAAGATCGACCGGTCGTTTGTGCAGGGCCTGGTCGGCAGTGACGAGGACCGGGCCATCGTCCGCAGCGTCATCGACATGGCGAACGCGCTTGGTGTGCTGCCGATCGCCGAGGGCGTCGAGCTGGCCGAGCAGCGTGACGTCCTGCAGGAACTCGGCTGCCAGCTGGGTCAGGGGTACCTGTGGGCCCGCCCGGCCCCGCTGGCGATGCTGCCGCCCCAGTCACTTCCCGCTCCCCGACGCCCGCTTTCCGCGACGGTGCCGGGCCCGCTCTAGGGGATGGTGTGGAGGGCGCCGTCGTAGCGGAAGCAGGTGCAGTCGCTGAAGAACTTCCAGTGGTAGGCCTTGTTGGACGGGTCGTGACGGCCGGGACGGAACTCCTGCCCGATGCCCGCCGGGTTCTCGTACGAGCTACCGAGCCCCTCGGCGCTCGCGACGAAGGTGCCCGCCGTGACCGGCCCGGACAGCTTGTCCAGCACCGTCTTGATCAGGTAGAGCGCGTCGCATTCGCCCAGCGCGATGGCCTGCGCGTTGCCGCTCGTGAAAGAGATGCTGTGGTCCTTCATCACCTTCAGGCAGTACCGGCGGGCGGCATTGGAGTAGGGACCGTTGTCGGTGTTGTACTGGGCGTGCAGGTCGATCGCGGGGATCCAGCCGTAGCCCACCGTGCCGGTGAGCTGGTTGGCGTCCACCAGCTTGCTGTCGAGCAGTGCCTGGAACCCGGACGCGCTGCTGATGCCGTAGCGGGGGTAGTAGCGCTGGGAGCGCGCCGTCGCCAGGAAGAACTCGCTCAGGCCGCCGTTGGACTCGAACGGGATGATGTGCGTGACGCCGTTCTGCGCGAAGCTCAGCTCGGCGGCTTGCACGGCGGCGGTCTGGGAGCTGTAGTCGGACGCCGTGTTGACCTGCGAGATCTTGGCGACCTGGGGCTGGTACCCCAGGCGTTTGAGCGCCGGCACCAGGAACCCGTCAACCGCGCTGGAGAAGACCTTGTCGTCGTAGGTGAGGATCCCCACCTTGACGGTCCCGGTCGGTGCCGGCTGTCCCGTGACGGTGTTCCACGGGGTGAAGTAGTTCTGCTCGACGAGCGGCTGCACGTGGTAGGCGGCCAGCCGGTCGACGTTGGCATAGCCCTGCTCGATGAGCGCCGGGTAGCGGGCGAAGTCGGCTGCGTCCAGGATGGGCAGGTCGTCACTGAGCATCACGACGCCGGCCTTGGAGATGCACTGGCGGTAGGAGTCGGTGTTGGCCGCCCCGGCCCCCAGGACGGCGAAGACCTTGGGGTTGTCCTGCGTGAACTGCTGGCAGACGGCGGCGTACTGCTGGTCGAGGGTCTGGGAGGACGTGGAGTCGAACTGGGCGAAGACGGGCACCAGCTTGCGTCCGCCGACTCCGCCGTGGTGGTTGATGTCGTCGATGATCGCCGTCTCGTTCTGTTTGCTGTCGCCGCTGGTGATGGCACCGCCGCCGGTCGCCTGGTTGAGGGCACCGGCGTTCTTGTCGTAGATGAGTCCGACGTACACCTCTTTGGCGGTGACGCCGGGGCCGCTGCGGGTGGCGACGCCGGGAACTCCAGGCGCTCCGGTACCGCCCGCTGAGCCGCCGCCGGGTGCCCCCGACGCCGACGTCAGGCC
>JALYIZ010000111.1 GCA_030775505.1 Actinomycetota bacterium
GCCGTAGTCGTCGAGCACGCCCGCCGGATCACCGACAACGCCACCGCGCGAGACCCGACGCAGCCGCCCGTCAACAAGATGGACGTCGATCAGCAGCCGCGCGCACACATCTGCGGCCTCGATGAGGTCGGGCCGGTCACACAGCACGCCCGCTTCGGCCAACGCAGCGATCGCCAGGCCGTTCCAGGCGGCGACGACCTTGTCGTCGCGGGGAGGCTGCGGGCGCTCGTTGCGGGCCGCGAGCAGCTGCCCGCGGATCCGCTCGTAACGTGCTGGGTCGTCCGGCTCGAGGAGCCGCTGGAGGACCGAGGCTCCGTGCTCGAACGTCCCCCGTTCGGTGACGTCGAGCTGCTCGGCGGCCCAGGCGCCGTCCTCGTCGCCGAGCACGTCAACGAGCTGGTCACGGGTCCAGGCGTAGGTGAGGCCCTCCACGCCGTCCGTGTCGGCGTCGAGTGAGGAGGCGAAACCGCCCTCCGCGGTGAGCAGGTCCCGCATCAGGAAGGTCGCTGTCTCCTCGGCGACCCGACGGGCGACCGGCGAGCCCGTTGCCCGCCACCAGTGCAGGTACACGCGCAGCAGCAGCGCGTTGTCGTAGAGCATCTTCTCGAAGTGCGGAACCACCCAGCGCTCGTCGACGGAGTAGCGCGCGAAGCCCCCCGCGAGCTGGTCGTACATGCCACCCCGGGCCATCGCCGAGCAGGTGTGCGCCACCGTGTCGAGGTCCTCCCCGCCGGTACGGGCGGCCCGGCGCAGCAGGAACTCCAGGACCATCGATGGCGGGAACTTCGGCGCCTGTCCGTATCCGCCGTGCACACCGTCGTAGGACGCGCGCAGGGTCTTCGCGGCGGTGTCCAGCAGCTCGGTCGTCACGGCATGCGGGTGGGTCTCCTGCGGGCGGCCCAGCCGCTCAACCACGTCCGCCGCCGCGTCCTGCACCTCACCGCGTCGGGTCTGCCAGGTCTGGGTGACCGAGGCGAGCACCTCCGTGAAGGCTGGCATTCCGCGCCCGCGCTCCTTCGGCCAATACGTGCCGCAGAAGAAGGGCGCGCCCGACGGGGTGAGGAAGGACGTCATGGGCCAGCCACCGTGACCCGTCATGGCCTGCACGGCCTCCATGTAGACGGCGTCGACGTCGGGGCGCTCCTCGCGGTCGACCTTCACGTTCACGAAATGCGCGTTCATGTAGGCGGCCGTCGCCTCGTCCTCGAAGGACTCGTGCGCCATCACGTGGCACCAGTGGCAGGCGGCGTAGCCGATGCTCAGCAGCACCGGCACCTCGCGTCGTTGCGCCTCGGCGAATGCGTCCGGCCCCCAAGGCCACCAGTCAACCGGGTTGTCCGCGTGCTGACGCAGGTAGGGGCTCGTCTCGGCGGCCAGACGGTTGGGCATGTGCATCAGCAAAGCAGGGTGTCGCGGACCGGCACCCGCCTACCTGGCGACTTTGGGACACTTTTCGCCTCGTGAGCGGCGCCTTCTCTGCGATAGCCGCGAAGATCGCGGCCTCCGGGCTCAGTACACCCGGCGGGCGCGCAGCACGATGTCATCGGCGTGGTGCGCGCCGGCCCCGCCGTCAGGGGCGACGCGGGGTCGCTGCTCGTCCACCTGGACCTCCCACGCCTCGTCGAGCAGGGCGGCGACGTCCGAGGGCCAGACGTAGTCCGCGGGGTCGAAGTCCGGCCGGTGGTCAGTGTGGCTGTCCATCCCGGCGTGGTGGACCAGCAACAGCACCCCGCCCGGCGCGACCGCGTCCAGCAGCGCCCGCTCGGCCAGCTGGTCAGCGGTGCGCGGGAGAACGGCGTACTGGGCCGTAACCAAGTCGAACGACCCCGGCGGGAGGCCCGCCTCGGCCAGACCGGCGCACACCCACTGGACAGTGACACCGGCGTCCCGGGCGTGCCCGGCCGCCCGCTCCAGGGCGACGCCGGAGACGTCGAGCGCGGTCACGTCCCAGCCGCTTCCCGCCAGCCAGACGGCGTCAGCACCCTCGCCGCAGCCGACGTCGAGCACCCGACCGGGAACGAGACCGGCGACCTCGGTCACGAGCGCACCGTTGGGCCGGCCGCTCCACAGCTGATCCCGCTCCGCGTACCTGCTGTCCCATTCCTGGCGGGCGGCTTCTTCGCCCGGCGGGCGCTCCGCCGTCATCGAGGCGCCGCGGTCGCGTCCACGTCGGCGAGGAAGTCCAGGACGTCGGCGTTGGGCTGGTCACCGGCGGCGACCAGGAAGTTGTGTCCCGCGCCCTCGTAGGTGATGAACCTGCTGTGGGGCAGGGTCTCGGCCAGCTCCGCACCCCATTCCGGCTTCACCGTCTTGTCCGCCGTGCCGTGCAGGACCAACGTCGGCATGCTCAGCGTTGCGACCTGCTCGGGCTCCACGGCGTACGCACGCAACGCGTCCTGCTGCGCGATGAGGCCGACGGGGTCGGTGACGTCCGCGAGCAGCACCGCCTTGTCGGCAGCGGCGCGCTCGGGGGGACAGGCCGGCCCGTAGCTCGTCATCGAGACGAGCCACCGACGCGGCACGTGCAGCAGCAGCCGCAGCGCCTTCGGCGCCCGGGGCTTGTCCCTCGACAGGATCCCCGTACAGCCGAGCACCAGCGAGCGGACCCGCTCCGGCGACTCCAGCGCCAACTGCTGGGCGACGACGCCGCCGAGGGAGACCCCGTACACGTGGGCGTTCTCCACGCCCGCGGCGTCGAGCACGGCTCGGGCATCGCCGGCCATGTCGGAGATGGAGGCGACCTTGGTCGCCGTACTGCCACCCGTCCCGCGGTTGTCGAAGGTCAGCGTTCGGTGCCGGGCCGACAGCGCCGGGACCGCCGGGTACCAGAGCCGACTGCTGTACGCGGCACCCATGATGAGCAGCAGCGCGCTCCCCGAACCGGTCTCGTCCCAGTGGATCCGATGGGTCCCGCGGTCGATGTCAGGCATGAGTGGTCTCGCTTCACGGAAGGGGGGTCGTGCTGCCCAAGGAGGGACCGTACGATTGTACGTAGGGAGGTCGGGTGCGCAGCGTCGTGGCAACAGAGCCGGACCTGCTGCCACCCTGCCCGGGCTTCAGCGACGCCCGGCGGCGCGTCTTCGAGGCCGCCATCGTGCTGTTTGGGGAACGCGGCTACCACGCAGTCTCGGTCCGGGACCTCGCCACGAAGATCGGCCTCACGCCGATGGCGATCTACGCCCACGTCGCCTCGAAGCAGGACCTCCTGTTCGAGATCATGACCATCGGCCACACCACCCACCGGGACCGGCTGTCGGGAGCCTTGCTCGACGCCGGGCCGGAGCCTGAGGAACAGATCAGGGCGCTATGCCGCGCACACGTGCTGGTCCACCTTGAGTATCCGGCCCTGGCCCGGGTCACCAACCGCGAGGCGGGTGCGCTGGGCCAGACCCAGACCGCGGTCATCCAGCGGCTGCGCGCCGAGGCGGGCAAGGTCTTCCGGGACGTCGTGACACGCGGCCAGAAGAGGTGCGCGTTCACCGACGACAACCCCACGCTGCTCGTGCAGGCCGTGGGCGGCATGGGCATCCGGGCGGCGGAGTGGTGGACCCCCGCCGTGGGGATCAGCGTCGAGGAGGTGGTGGAGACCTTTGCCGACTTCGCCGTGCGGATCCTGACGGCCTGCCACCGATGAAGCTTCAGATCGCCGGGTTCCAGATCACGCACACGCAGGACGGCCGGCCACCCTCGCCGGACGCCGTCTGGGTCGAGGCCGTACTGGGTGGGGTCCACGAGAGCCTGATGTCCGCCGGCGCCATCGCCCATCCCTACTTCGGCGACAACGAGCACGCCGCCGCCTGGATGGAACGGGCCACGTGGTGGTACCGGACCCGGTTCGCCCTGCCGGGCCAGCCCGAGCCGACCTGCCGGGCCGTGCTCAGTTTCGCCTGCCTGGACACGGTGGCCGACCTCTGGCTCAACGACGAGCCGCTGGGCACGGTGCGCAACCAGCACCGACCGCACGACTTCGACGTCACCGGCCTGCTCAGGACTGACAACGACCTGCTCCTGCGCTTCCCACCCCCCTTGGACGGCCTGCTCGCGCCGGCTGAGGAGGAGGCCGCGGCGGCCGCGGTACGGGCCCGCCGCGAAGCCCTCCGGCCGGGGGCAGCAGAGCAGTCGCTCGACGACCTCCTTCTCCCCCCTCGGCGCAGCCGACTTCGCAAGGCCACCTTCTCCTGGGGCTGGGATTTCGCGGCGCGCGTGCCCTCACTGGGGGTCGCCGGCGCGGTGACCCTGACGATGGGCACGTCGCCGCTGCTGGAGGCAGTCCACGTCCGCACCGCACGGCTGGACCTGTCCGCCCGAACGGCGACGCTGTCCGTGTCCGGCGCGGTGCGTCACGCGCCTGACGCAGGAGGCGAGGTGTCCGTGCGGGTCCGACGCCCCGACGGCGCCACCGTCACCGCCGAGACGCGCGCGACGACGACGTTCGGCGTCGAGATCGACCTCTCGGACGTCGCCGTCTGGTGGACGCACGACCTGGGGGACCAACCGCTCTACGAGGTCGAGGTTTCGCTCCGCGTCGCCGCCGAACAGGCGCACACCAGGACCCTGCGCATCGGTGTCCGCACCATCGAGCTCGACCGCGGCACCGACCCGGCCGAGGACGCCCGGCACTTCAGGTTTGTGCTCAACGGCTCCCCGGTGTTCGCGCGAGGGGCGAACTGGGTGCCGGCCTCCCTGCTCGTGGGCTCAGTGCCGAGCACGACGACCGCGAGGCTGGTCGGGCTCGCGCGGGAGGCGGGCATGACCATGCTCCGGGTCTGGGGCGGAGGGGTCTACGAGCCCGACGCGTTCTACGACGCCTGTGACGAGAGCGGGATCCTGGTCTGGCAGGACTTCATGTTCGCGTGCTTCGACTATCCCGATCCGGACGGGGGGCTCGCGCAGGAGACGCGACAGGAGGCCGTCCATCAGGTGACGCGGCTGCGCAACCACGCCTGCCTCGCCCTCTGGTGCGGGAACAACGAGGTGCAGGCGATCCACGAGCTGACGCAGGGCTCGGTCGAGCCCGGCGGGTGGGGCTGGTCGCTGTTCCACGAGCTGCTGCCCGCCGTTGTCGAGGAGCACGACCCGGTAACGCCCTACTGGCCTGGTAGCCCCTGGGGGGAACTGCCGACCGAGCTGGTGAACGGCGTACACGACGGCGACCGGCATGCCTGGGAGGTGTGGCACGGCATCGACCTGGGGGCCGGAGGCCCCACCACGTTCGCCTCGCGGGGCGAGGCCGTGCACTTCCGTCGCTACGACGACGACGCGGGCCGCTTCATCAGTGAGTTCGGGATCCATGCCTGCCCCGAGCTGGCCACCCTGCAGCGGTGGTGCCCACCCGGTTCACTGGCCCTCGGTTCGGCCGCCCTGAGCCAGCGCAACAAGGACACTCCCGCCGACAAGGCGCTCGCGCTCATGGAGTTCGAGACCGGACTGCCGACCTCGCTCGCGGACTACGTCGACTTCTCGATGGCCTGCCAGGCGGAAGGTCTCAAGCACGGGGTCGAGCACTACCGGCGACGGCAACCGCACTGCAACGGGACGTTGGTGTGGCAGTTCAACGACAGCTGGCCCGGGATGAGCTGGTCCGTCATCGACTACGACCTCGTACCCAAGGCCGGCTACTACTTCTTGCAGCGGGCGTACACCCCCCTGCTCGCCAGCTTCCGGACCGGACCCGAGGGACTGCAGCTGTGGGTCACCAGCTCGGGCGCCCGCGCCGCCGAGGTCGACCTGGTCGTCGAGGTCGCACGCTTCAACGGTCAGGTGACGGAGCGGCACGAGCTGACCGTCCCGGTGGGTGCGTACTCATCCCGGCCGGTGTGGGACCGCGCCACGGTTCCCGGTCCCGGCGAACTGGCCTGGGTCAGCTCACCATCGGGCGCGCTGCCGGCCAACCGGCGTTTCTTCGGTCCGCTCAGGCAGCTCCCGCTGGAGCCCGGCCCCGCCGTCGAGGCCGACGTGACGTGGCAGGCGGGTGGCCGGGCAACCGTGGAGCTGCGGGCGCGCGCGTACAGCTACCTGACGCGGGTCATGAGCTCCACTCCGGGCGTCCGCTTCTCCGGCAACTACCTCGACCTGCGAGCCGGCGACACCCGCACGGTCGAGGTCGCCGGCCTCAACGCCGGGACCCGGTTGACGGTCGCTTCCTACCGGGAGCCCGGCGTCGAGCTGCCCGGACGCCACTAGCCGGCCAGGTGCTCCCAGGTCGCCGCAAGCTCGGACCAGGCCCCACGGGCGGCGACCGTGCCATCGACCAGCACGACGACCTGGTCGGCCTGCTGCAGGGCGGCCCGCTTGGAGGACGAACCCAGGACGGTGGTGCCCCTGCGGCGCAACCCAGCCCAGAGCTCGACCTCGGTGCGGGCGTCCAGCGCGCTCGAGACGTCATCTGCGATGAGCAGCTCTGTCCCGGCGGCCAGCGCCCGGGCGAGCGCGAGGCGTTGCACCTGACCGCCGGACAGCCGCACCCCGCGATGGCCGACCACCGCGTCCGCTCCACCGGCATCAGCCACGTCGCTCGACAACCGGGCGTCGTCGATCGCCCGGTCCAGGGGCCGGTCGTTGTCGAGCCGCACGTTGTCGGCGAACGTCCCGGACAACACGCGCGGCACCTGGGCGACGTAAGCCACCTGGCCAGGTCGCAGGAACACCTGCGGGTCCCCGACGTCCCGCCCGTTCCAGCGCACCGTTCCGGTGTAGTCGACCAGCCCGGCAAGGGCGGCGAGCAGGCTGGACTTGCCCGAGCCGACCTGGCCCAGCAGCAGGACCAGCTCGCCGGCGCGCACGGTGAGGTCGACACCGGTCACACCCAAGGTGCCGTCGTCATGGACGGCCGTGAGGTCGCGGACGTCAAGCTGGGCCAGCTCGACGTGTCGCGTCGGCGGCGGCCCCGGCGCGATGCCACGGACGAGGTCGACCCCGGGCGGAAGGTGCATCAGGTCGACACCCCCAGCCAGCCGGCTGGTGGCCTCCTCCCAGGCCCGGACACCGGGAGCCTCGGTGATGACCGCGCCGGCCACGCGTCCGAACCAGTCGAAGCCGTTGACCGCGGTGGTCACCAGCAGGGCCGTCGCCAGCCCCCAGCCGCCTTCGAGGAACACCAGCCAGCCCGTCACCACCCCGCACTGCACGAGCACGATCGGCACGCCGTCAAGAACGGCCTGCACGCGGTGCTCCCGGACAGCCGCCGCCACGCGACCGCTGTCCACCCGCTGGAGGTGCCGGTGCACCGAGGGAGTGGCTGCGGCGAGCTTGACGGTCCGCGCGGACTCAAGGGCCGAGACCAGCGAGCGGCCGAATCCGGCCCGCGCCAGTG
>JALYIZ010000112.1 GCA_030775505.1 Actinomycetota bacterium
CTGCTGCTCCTGCTGTCGGCCGGCCACCTGCGCCAGTGGTCGCAGCGGCGCACGTGACAGGCTTGCCGCGTGCAGCGCTGGCGAGGGGTGGACAACGCACCGGCAGGCTGGGGGCGGTGCGTCGTCACGGCGGGTGTCTTCGACGGCGTGCACCGCGGCCACCAGCAGATCATCGGCCGGGCGGTGGAGCGCGCGGCTGAGGCAGGTCTGCCCAGCGTGGTGCTCACCTTCGACCCGCACCCCAGCGAGGTGGTGCGACCCGGCACGCACCCCCCGATGCTGACCAGCCAGCGGTACAAGGCCGAGCTGATCGAGGCGCTCGGGGTCGACGCGCTGTGCGTGGTGCCGTTCACCGAGCAGTTCAGCCGCCTCGATCCCGAGGATTTCTCGCACGCCGTCCTGGTGGAGCACCTGCATGCGGCGACCGTCGTCGTCGGGGAGAACTTCCGTTACGGCCACAAGGCGAGCGGGGACGTGCACGTGCTCGCGGCGTCGGGTCGGCGCTTCGGTTTCACCGTCGAGGCGATGCCGGTGCAGGGCTCGACCGAGACCACCTGGTCCTCCACGTATGTGCGCAGCTGCGTGGATGCCGGGGACGTCGTGCGCGCAGCGGCGGCGCTCGGTCGTGACCACCGCGTCGAGGGCGTGGTCGTCCGCGGCGACCAGCGCGGGCGGACCCTGGGCTACCCCACCGCCAACCTCCAGCCGCTGCCCTGGAGTGCCGTGCCCGCGGACGGGATCTACGCTGCCCGGCTGGTGCGCGGGACCGGTGCCGCAGGACGGCCGCGGGAGGCCCTGCCCGCTGCGGTGAGCATCGGCAGTAACCCGACGTTCGCCGGCCGGGAGCGACGGATCGAGGCCTTCGTCCTTGACTTCGACGGGGACCTCTACGGCGAGCACATCGGGCTGGACTTCGCCGAACGCCTCCGCCCGATGCTCCGCTTCGAGGGCGAGCAGGCGCTGCGGGACCAGATGTCACTCGACGTGACCCGGACCCGCGACGTCCTGGGCAGGGACCACCCGAACGAGTGACCCGTCGGGTCTGCTGGGCGCCGACACACCAGGTGGACCCCCAGGAGGCACGGTGCCCAACATCCTCGTCATCGATGACGACCCGTCCGTGCGGACTCTGGTGGCCGACGTGCTGGTCATGGAGGGCCACGCCGTCCGCTGTGCACCGGACGGCATGGCGGGGCTGCTGATGGTCGACGACCAGCGGCCGGACTGCATCGTCCTGGACGCGATGATGCCCGGGCTGAACGGTCACGAGGTTCTGCGGCTCATCCGCGAGGCCGACGGGGACGACCACCTGCCCGTCGTCATGCTCACGGCCGCCTCCGACGACAGCCAGGCCTGGCGGGCCTGGTCTCAGGGCGTCGACTACTTCCTGGCCAAGCCCTTCGACCCCAGCGAGCTGCTCCGCTACCTCGACTACCTGTTCTGCCCCCGGGAGTCCGACCAGCGCCTGCGCGTCGCAGGCAGCTGAGCCCGCCCGCGGTCCCGCTGCCGGTCCCGGCTGCTAGGCTGACGACAACGCCGGTCTGACCGGCGGTGTGTCTGACTGCCCGGGTGTAGAAGACCCCGGGCGCACACCTGTGAACCGGAGGCACCCCCGTGGCACTCGACACGGCCACCAAGAAGTCGATCATGACCGAGTACGGCACGGTCGACAGCGACACCGGTTCGCCGGAGGTCCAGGTCGCGCTGCTGAGCAAGCGCATCGCGGACCTGACCGAGCACCTGAAGTACCACAAGCACGACCACCACACCCGTCGCGGCCTGCTGCAGCTGGTCGGCCGCCGGCGTCGCCTACTCAAGTACCTGGAGAAGACCGACATCAACCGCTACCGCTCGCTCATCGAGCGGCTCGGTCTGCGCCGCTAGACCCCACGCCGGGGGCCCACCGGGCCCCCGGCTCCGTCGTAGGACAACCCGTCCTGCGACAGCCACGCCGGACCGCCGGGACTCGTCGGGACCCGGACCCGGTCCTCGGGAGTGGCGGCCGGAGATGCTCCGGCCGCCTCCACTGATGACCGGCTCCGCCCCGCACCCTCGACGGACGGCACGTACCGAAGAGGAGTGCCCGTGGAGGGCGAGAGCAACATCTACGGCAGCGAGTTCGCCGAGGCAGTCATCAGCAACCCCGGCGGCGCGAGCCGCACCATCCGGTTCGAGACCGGCCGGCTGGCCAAGCAGGCCGCCGGCGCCGTCACGATCTACCTGGGCGACACGCTCGTCCTCACCGCGTGCACCGCGAGCAAGCGACCGAAGGACAACCTGGACTTCTTCCCGCTCACGGTCGACGTCGAGGAGCGCATGTACGCCCTCGGCAAGATTCCGGGCTCGTTCTTCCGGCGGGAGGGCCGCCCGTCCGAGGACGCGATCCTCACCTGCCGCCTGACCGACCGCCCGCTGCGTCCGTCGTTCAAGAAGGGCCTGCGCAACGAGATCCAGATCGTCTCGACCGTCCTCGCCCTGGACCCGGAGCACCTCTACGACGTCCTGGCGATCAACTCGGCCGCCTGCTCGGTGCTGCTGTCCGGACTTCCCTTCACCGGACCCGTCGGCGCCACCCGCGTCGCGTGCGTCAACGGTGAGTGGGTGGCCTTCCCGTCCCTGCCTGAGCTCGAGAACGCGACCTTCGACATGGTCGTCGCGGGCCGGATGCTCGAGGACGGCGACGTCGCGATCATGATGGTCGAGGCCGAGGCGACCCGTGAGGTCTTCGACGTCATCAACGGTGGCGGCACCAAGCCGACCGAGGAGGTCGTGGCCGCGGGGCTCGAGGCAGCCAAGCCCGCCATCGCCGCGGTCTGCAAGGCCCAGCTCGAGCTCGCCGCGAAGTCCCCGAAGACCCCCCTTGAGTTCCCGGTCTTCCTCGACTACGACGACGACGTCCTCGACGCCGTCACCGCCTTCGCCGAGAACGACCTGGCCGAGGCGATGACCGTGGCCGGCAAGCAGGAGCGCGAGGCGGCTCAGGACGCCATCAAGGAGCGCACGGTCGTGTCTCTCGCCGAGCGCTTCGAGGGGCGCGAGAAGGAGATCTCCGCAGCCTTCCGCTCGCTCACCAAGACCCTCGTCCGACGGCGGGTCGTCAAGGAGCGGGTCCGCATCGACGGCCGGGGTCTGGAGGACATCCGCCAGCTCGCCGCCGAGGTGGAGGTGCTTCCGCGTGTGCACGGCTCAGCCCTGTTCGAGCGCGGCGAGACCCAGATCATGGGCGTCACCACGCTGAACATGCTGCGCATGGAGCAGATGGTCGACACGCTCAACCCCGAGACCCGCAAGCGGTACATGCACCATTACAACTTCCCGCCGTACTCCACCGGGGAGACCGGCCGCGTCGGCTCGCCCAAGCGCCGCGAGATCGGCCACGGGGCGCTGGCGGAGCGCGCCCTGCTGCCTGTGCTGCCCAGCCGCGAGGACTTCCCGTACGCGATCCGTCAGGTCTCGGAGGCGTTGGGGTCCAACGGCTCGACGTCGATGGGCTCGGTGTGCGCCTCCACGATGTCCCTGCTCAACGCCGGTGTGCCGCTGAAGGCGCCGGTTGCGGGTATCGCGATGGGGCTGATCTTCGAGGGTGGCGAGTACGCGACCCTGACCGACATCCTGGGCGCCGAGGACGCGTTCGGCGATATGGACTTCAAGGTCGCCGGCACGAAGGAGTTCGTGACCGCCCTGCAGCTCGATACCAAGCTCGACGGCATCCCGTCGTCGGTCCTGGCCTCCGCGCTGCAGCAGGCCCGGACGGCCCGGCTGGCGATCCTCGAGGTGATGAACGAGGCCATCGACGAGCCAGACGAGATGTCGCCCTACGCGCCGCGCGTGCTCAGCGTGAAGATCCCGGTCGACAAGATCGGCGAGGTCATCGGGCCGAAGGGCAAGATGATCAACCAGATCCAGGCCGACACCGGGGCCGACATCACGGTCGAGGACGACGGCACGATCTACATCGGAGCCACGAGCGGGACCGCCGCCGAGGCCGCGATGGCGACGATCAACATGATCGCCAACCCGACGATGCCCAAGATCGGGGAGCGTTTCCTCGGCACCGTCGTCAAGACAGCTGCCTTCGGCGCCTTCGTCAGCCTGACGCCCGGCAAGGACGGCCTGGTGCACATCTCCAAGCTCGGCCAGGGCAAGCGGGTCAACCGCGTCGAGGACGTCGTCAACGTCGGGGACAAGCTGCAGGTCGAGATCACCGAGATCGACCAGCGCGGCAAGATCAGCCTCACCCCGGTGTCGAACGAGGCGGGTCCCGCCGCGGCTCCCGAGGCGTAGCGCCCCCGTCGTGCCGGCACTGCGCACCTCCAGCTCCTCGCGGTCCCACCCGGCCGGGACGGACGGCGGAACCATCCGCCGGACCGTCCTGCCGGGCGGGCTGCGGCTGGTGACCGAGACCGTCCCGGGGGTCCGCTCGGCGGCGTTCGGGATCTGGGTCGGGGTCGGGTCGCGGGACGAGACGCCGGCGCTGGCGGGCACGTCGCACTTCCTTGAGCACCTGCTCTTCAAGGGGACGTCGCGGCGCGGCGCGCTCGAGATCGCGACGGTTATGGACGCCGTCGGCGGTGAGATGAACGCCTTCACCGCCAAGGAGTACACCTGCTACTACGCCCGCGTGCTCGACGAGGACCTGGCGTTGGCCGTCGACGTGGTGTCGGACATGGTCACCTCGTCGCTGGTGTCGACCCCGGACGTCGACAGCGAGCGCGGCGTCGTGCTCGAGGAGATCTCGATGCACGACGACGAGCCCGCCGATGCCGTGCACGACGTGTTCGCCGAGGCCCTGTTCGGCGACCACCCGCTTGGCCGGCCGATCATCGGCACCGTCGAGAGCATCAACGCGCTGACCCGCGCCCAGGTCGCCGGCTACTACCGCCGCCGCTACCGACCGCCCGCGATGGTCGTGTCGGTCGCGGGAAACATCAACCACAACCAGGTTGAACGCATGGTCGCTGACGCCTTCGCGGATGTCCTCGAACCGTCCGGGACGCCCTTGCCGCTGCGCCGGGTGGACCGGGTTCCGGCGACCACTCCGGGCGTGCGCACCCAGGAGCGACCGACCGAGCAGGCGAATCTCGTGATCGGGACTCAGGGGCTGGCCCGTGAGGACCCGCGCCGGCACGCCCTTGCCGTCCTGTCCAACGCCCTCGGCGGCGGCATGTCCAGCCGGTTGTTCCAGGAGGTCCGCGAGCGTCGGGGGCTGGCCTACTCGGTGTACTCGTTCGCTGCGCACCACGCCGAGACAGGGACCTTCGGGGTGTACGCGGGCTGTGCCCCTGGCAAGGTCGACGAGGTCCTCGACGTGATCCGGACCGAGCTCGAGGCCGCGGCGGGCAGCGGTGTCAGCGACGACGAGATCGGCCGGGCCAAGGGACAGCTGCGCAGTTCCCTGCTGCTGGGCCTGGAGGACACCGGGTCGCGCATGACCCGCCTCGGCAAGGGGGAGCTCGTGCATGCGAGGACGCTGACCGTCGGGGAGGTCCTCGACCGCATCGACGCCGTCACCGCCGACGACGTCCGGGAGGTGGCGGCTGACGTTCTGCGCCGGCCGATGGCACTGGCGCTGGTCGGGCCCGTCGAGTCCGCACCGGCCCTGTGATGGGCGCGCCGATCGCGGTCGCCGTGCTCGGTGCCCGAGGACGGATGGGACGTGAGGTCGTGCGCGCGGTCGAGGCCGCACCGGACCTTGTCCTGGCAGGGGCGTTCGACCTCGGCGACAAGCTGGACCTGTCCGGTGTCGACGTCGCGGTCGACTTCACCCACCCCGATGCGGTGATGGGCAACCTGCGGGCCTGCCTCGACGCCGGCGTGCACGCGGTCGTGGGGACCACCGGGTTCGACGCGCAGCGGCTCGCCGAGCTGTCCCGCTGGCTCGAACAGGCGCCCGGCGTCGGCGTCGTGGTCGCCCCCAACTTCGGGATCGCTGCGGTGCTGATGATGCGCTTCGCCGCGGTCGCGGCGCCCTACTTCGACTCGGTCGAGATCGTCGAGCTGCACCACGCCGGCAAGGCCGATGCGCCCAGCGGGACGGCGTTGCGGACGGCGCAGCTTGTCGCCGACGCCCGCCGCACGGCGGGATGCCAGCCGATGCCCGACGCCACCACCTCCGGCCTCGAGGGAGCGCGCGGCACAGACGTCGACGGCGTGCGCGTGCACGCCGTGCGGCTGGCCGGGCTCGTCGCGCACCAGGAGGTCCTGCTGGCCGGAGGCGGGGAGTCCCTGACCATCCGGCACGACTCCTACGACCGGGGCTCGTTCATGCCGGGGGTGCTGCTCGCCGTTCGCGCCGTGAGGACGCGTCCGGGCCTCACCCACGGGCTCGAAGCTGTGCTGGAGCTCGCGGGGGACGAGCCTCGTTAAAGCTGCTTCTCGGGGTTGAGGTCCTCCACGGAACGCCAGAACGCGACCGCGGCCTCCTCGTAGGCGATCCCGAGGCGCAGGGTGGCCTGCACGTGCCGGTCCATGTCGTGGCCCGCCAGGTCGCGGAAGGTGGCCAGGCGCTCCTCGTGGGCAGCCACCTGCGCCGCAGCACTCGCCCGCACGTCCCCGGCCGCGGCGGCCGACGAGCCGAAGAACAGCTTGAGCAGGCCGAGGTCGCGGATCTCGGTGGTGCTTCCGACCGCCTCGGCGAGCCAGCCCTGGAGGGCTTCGCGGCCGGCCTCGGTCAGGCGGAAGACGCGCCGCCGCCGTCCGGTCTGCTCGCGCTGCTCCTCGAGCAGCCCCCGACCCACGAGCCGCGGTGGCTCGCTGTAGAGCTGCGAGTGCGGGAAGGACCAGAAGTGGCCCACCGAGATGTCGACGAGGCGTTCGAGCTCATAGGGGGTCGCCTCGCCCGCCGACGCCAGCAGCCCGAGCACCACGTAGGACGTGGGCGACAGCGCCCCTCTTGACATGGCCATGACCCGGGAGTCTACTTCGTATGGTCCGAATCGTACGGTACATTCCGGAGGTTGTTCGAGATGCCCTACGTCGTCGTCACCCGGATGAGTCCGGCCGGGATCCGCGGCGGTCTGCTGGCCTTGCGGCTCACCGGGAAGGTCGTCCGGCAGCTACGGCACCAACCGGGGCTGTGCGGCGGGGCTGTGCTGGCCGACCGATCAGGGGGCTTCTGGACCGTGACCGTCTGGTCGGACGGCGAGTCGCTGGCCGCCTTCCGGTCGGCGCACGCTGCCGTCGCGGCACGGGGTCCAGCGGTGACGGGAGCCCCGGCCGGCGCTTCAGGCGCGGCCCCGTCGGGTGGCCTGGTGCTCACCGCCTGGCAACAGGAGGGGTGTGGCGTGCCGGGATGGGAC
>JALYIZ010000113.1 GCA_030775505.1 Actinomycetota bacterium
GCCTCCCGCCAGCGCGCGTGCCCGGCCCCGTTCCGCACCCCGTTGGCCGGCGCGAACTCCCGGTCGAGCAGCCAGGAGCCGGCGAGCTCGTCCGGGGAGGACCACACGCCGGACCCGAGACCGGCGAGGAAAGCGGCTCCCAGGGCGGTCGTCTCGAGCAGCTGGGGGCGGCGGACCGGGACATCGAGCTGGTCGGCCTGCAACTGGCAGAGCAGGTTGTTGGCGCTGGCGCCCCCATCCACCTGCAGGGCCGGCAGTGCGACGCCGGCTTCCGCCACCATGACGTCGACGACATCGCGCACCTCGTAGGCGATGGCCTCCAGGGTGGCCCGGGCCAGGTGGGCGCGGGTGGTCCCGCGTGTGATCCCCAGGACGGCGCCGCGCGCGTCGGGGTCCCAGTCCGGCGCGCCCAGTCCGGTGAGCGCGGGGACGAACACGACCCCGCCGCTGTCGGGCACCGAGGCGGCCAGAGCTTCGATCTCCTGTGCCGAGCCGATCAGCTGGAGGCCGTCGCGTAGCCATTGCACGGCCGCGCCGGTGACGAACACGGCTCCTTCAAGGGCGTAGACGACCTCCCCGGACGGGGACATCCAGGCAACGGTGGTCAGCAGTCCTGCGCTGCTCTGCACGGGTTGCGTGCCCGTGTTGACCAGGACGAAGGAGCCCGTCCCGTACGTGCACTTCGAGGCGCCCGGTGTGAAGCAGCCCTGCCCGAACAGAGCGGCCTGCTGGTCGCCGGCGATGCCCGAGACGGGTAGGTCGAGGCCGAGGAAGGCGTCGGGGTCGGTCCGGGCCACCTGCCCGTAGGAGGGCACGACCTCGGGGAGTGCCGAGAGCGGGACTCCGAACAGTTCGCACAGCTCAGCGGACCACCCCGCGGCGTGCAGGTCGAACAACAGTGTCCGGCTCGCGTTGGACGCATCGGTGACGTGGCGCCGGCCACCGGACAGGCGCGCCACGACGTAGGAGTCCACGGTGCCAACGACAGTCGAACCGTCCGTCACCCCCTGCCAGGTGTCGGGCTCATGCTCGGCCAGCCAGGCGAGCTTCGTGGCTGTGAAGTAGGGGTCCAGGCGTAGCCCGGTCAGCTCGGTGACGCGCGGTCCGTGACCGGCAGCCTGGAGCGTGTCGCAGATCCCGGCGCTGCGCCGGTCCTGCCAGACGACGGCGCGCCGGGGCGCGGCCAGGGTGCGCCGGTCCCACAGCACGGCGGTCTCCCGCTGGTTGGTGACGCCGACGGCGCTCACCTGCTGGCCGCGCAGCGCGTCCTTGGCGCTGGCGAGCACGGCCTGCCAGATCTCCTCTGGGGCGTGCTCGACCCAGCCCGGCCGCGGGAAGTGCTGCGCGAACTCCTGGTAGCCGCGCGAACGAACCCGGCCGTCCTCGCCGACGACGAGGGCAGTGACGCCGGTGGTCCCCGCGTCGATCGCCAGCACGCTCACCCCGAGGCCTCCCGCAGCTTGGCGAGGACGACGGGGTCGATGGCCCCCTCGACCATCCGCTCCTCGTAGTTCTCCACACCGGCCCAGGCGTCCAGGCTCGGGTAGCCGAGCATGGTGAGCCGGTCCGACACCTCCCGGAGGAGGGTGCCCTCGAGGGGGAGTAGCGCGTCCGGATCGGGCTTGCCGAAGTAGAGCCCGTGCAGGTCCAGCAGGCGCTGGAGCTCGACCACCGGATCGGGATGGTCGTCCACGCGCAGGTCCACCAGCACGTCGCTGCCTCCGCCGTACCCGCCGTTCTCGCTCACCACGAGCAGTGCCGCGCTCTGCCGGCCGCGGCGGTCCCCACCCGCGCGGTCGCCGGCGAGCAGGGCGGCGGTGAGAGCGGTGGGAAGCTTTTCGTTCATGTCGATGAAGGTCTGTGCCATGGCGTGGAGAACCTCTGGACCCGCCAGGATGTTGCCCTGGGCCGCCCACCCGTCGCCGGTCAGTCCCCCCGCCCACGGCATGCAGCCGCTGCCGGTGTAGCTGGCCGACCCGCCTGCGGCGTCGACAACGCCCGCCTGTCGCTGGTCCCGGAACTCGTCACCGGCGGTCAGCGCGTCGAGTGCGCGCTCCGCCGAAAGTCCCTCGGTGAGCAGCCGCAGCCCGTCCGGACGGTAGGCGAGGTTGGCGAAGGCCTGGGTGGCCAACGCCCCGACTCCGTACCGGGCGGCGGGTACGGCGGCCCCGACCGCGAGGAACTTGCTGGCCACGGCCACCCCCCACTGAGCGCCATCGGGACTGCGGGCTACCAGCGAGAACGTCATGGCCGGGCAGGATAGGCCGATGCGGTTCTTCTACGACTGCGAGTTCGGGCGCACAGCTCCCGACGTGCCCCTGATCTCGATCGGGGTCGTAGCCGAGGACGGCAGGGAGTTCTATGCCGTGTCCAACGCGTTCGACCCGCTAGCGGTGCATCCGTGGGTGCGCGACAACGTCCTGCCGCACCTTCCCCCGGCCTCGACCTGGCTGGCACCTGCAGTCATCCGCACGCAGCTCGAGACCTTCCTGGGCGACCAGCCCGTGCTGTGGGCATGGTTCGGGGCGTACGACCACGTCGCGTTGTGCCAGCTGTGGGGTCAGATGCCCGACCTGCCGAGGGCGATGCCCCGGTTCACCCTCGACGTCCGGCAGCTGTGGGAGCACCTGGGTCGTCCCCCGCTCCCGGCCCAGCCAGGCCGGTTGCACGACGCCCTGGCCGACGCCCGGCACGTGCGGACGCGATGGGAGGTCCTCGCCGAGCGCGCCTACCAGCTCGGGCTCGCCGTCTGAGGGGCACCCGGCTTGTGCCCGGGGCAACTGTGGACCACAGTGGGGAGGCCGGCTCAGTCCCGGCAAGGGAGCGGTAGATGTCGGACAAGAGCCCGAAGAAGGACAGCGCCAAGAAGCCGGGGAAGACGCTGAAGGAGAAGCGCAGCGCCAAGAAGCTCAAGAGCAGCGACAAGAAGGCGCTGGGCTAGCTGTCTGCGCGAGTTCAGCCCGGGGCGGCGGGCTGCAACACCTCGATGACCACCTGCGCCAGACCGTCGTAGCCCAGTGCCCGGGCGCCGGCCCGTGACATGTCAAGGATGCGATCGCCCACGTATGGTCCGCGGTCGTTCACCAGGCAACTGACGGCCCGACCGTTGGCCGACACCCGGATCACAGTGCCCAGTGGGAGCTCCTTGTTGGCACAGGTGAGCCGCTCTGGGTCGTAGGGCGCGCCGCTGGCTGTGGGGTTGCCGACGAAGCCCGGTCCGTACCACGAGGCTGTGCCCGAAAGGACCTGGCCTGTCGGGCCGTAACCCGCCGGGTAGTTGAGGCCGGCGGCCTCCACGGCGGCAAGAACGGCGCCCTGGGCGGCGAGGGCGCGTTGGCTGCGGACGGTCTGCGCCGGGGTCAGGGTGCGCGTCACGGTCGCCGACACCTGGTCGAGAGCGGCCCGCTGGACGGCGAGCAGGGCCTGTTCGCGGGCAGCTGCCTCGGCGGCGAGCTGGTTGGCCAGGGTCTGGGCGGTCGCCAGCAGGGCGCGCGCCCGGTCCTGGGCGGCCAGGACCCCCCCTGCCTGGCCCAGCAGTCTGGTCCGGTAGGCCTGCGCCCTGGCGCGCAGCACGGCCACCTGACCCGACTGACGCGTCAGGTCATCCACGAGCGTCCGGTCCACGGCCACGGAGGCGGCGCGTCCCTGGTCGAGGATCCTGCGCAGACCGGGCTCGCGCAGCCTGGTCAGGACCTCGCCGAGCGGGTCGGGCACGTTGCTGATGAACACTGCCCGGACGCGGGCGTCGAGGCGGGCCTGCGCCCCGTCGTGCTGCTCCGCCAGCCGGTCCATCGCCACGTGCAGCCCACCGTCGCGTCCGGCTTCCGCGTCCAAGGCAGCCGCCAGTTGCCCCGCGTGGGCGGTGACAGCGGCCAGCTCCACCTGCAGGCGTGGCAGGTCGGCCGCTGTGACGGGCTTCGCGGCGGGACCGTTGGGAACGGGCGCAGGGTCGGCGCGGGCAGCCGTGGGCAAGGCGAGAAACGCGGCGCCGAGGATGCCCGCCGTTACCACCCGCCACGGATCCATGTCACAACCGTCGGCCGCTTGGCGGGGGGGCTTGACCGGTACCGTCCGGGCTGGACTGCGGACGGCCCGAGCGGGCCCTGACCGGGAGGTTGCTGCGTGCGGGTCGGAGTGCTGACCGGCGGTGGGGACTGCCCAGGCCTCAACGCCGTGATCCGCGGCATCGTGCGCAAAGGCACCTCGCAATTCGGGGACGACTTCGTGGGATTCCGTGACGGCTGGAAGGGGCCCCTCGACGGGGTCACCATGCCGCTCGGCGTGCCGGAGGTCCGCGGCATCCTGCCCCGGGGCGGAACCATTCTTGGCAGCAGCCGGACCAACCCGCTGAAGGTCGAGGGAGGCGTCGAGCGCATCCGGGCCACGCTCGCACGGCTCGGCATCGACGGCCTGATCGCCATCGGGGGTGAGGACACACTCGGGGTCGCGACGACGCTCGCGGGGGCCGGTGTCCTGGTCGTGGGCGTCCCGAAGACGATCGACAACGACCTGTCCGCGACCGACTACACGTTCGGCTTCGACACAGCGGTCCAGATCGCGGTGGACGCCATCGACCGGCTGCACACCACGGCCGAGTCGCATCACCGGGTGCTCATCGTCGAGGTGATGGGACGGCACGCAGGCTGGATCGCGTTGCATTCCGGCCTGGCGGGAGGGGCCAACGTGATCCTGATCCCCGAACGCCCCTTCGACATCGACCGAGTGTGTGACTACATCCGCCGACGCTTCGCCTCGCACTACGCCCCCATCGTCGTGGTGGCCGAGGGCGCGCAGCCGAAGGAGGGCACGATGGCGCTGCAGCAGGGCGACCTCGACGCGTTCGGGCACGTCCGGCTCGGCGGGATCGGGCAGGTGCTCGAGCGCGAGATCCAACAGCGCACCGGCTTCGAGTCCCGGCAGACCGTGCTCGGCCACGTCCAGCGAGGCGGCACCCCGACCGCCTACGACCGGGTGCTTGCGACCCGGTTCGGGCTGCATGCCATCGATGCGATCCATGACCGGGAGGGCGGGGTGATGGTCGCGCTCCGTGGCACCGAGATCGTCCGCGTCCCGCTGGCCGAAGCGACCCGCGAGCTCAAGACCGTCCCCGTGGACCGCTACGCCGAGGCCGAGGTGTTCTTCGGCTGACCTGGGCCCCCTGGGAGGTCGCCTACCCTCGGGCCGGTGACCGACGACCTCGGCTTGGACGCCTGGCGTTCGCTGACCGCTGCCCAGCAGCCGGCCTGGCCCGACCCCGTCGCCCTCGCCGACGTCGCCGCCCGGTTGGCCACGGTGCCTGCCCTGGTCCAGCCGGAGGAATGCGACCGGTTGCGGACACGGCTTGCGGCGGTTGCCCGTGGCGAGGCGTTCCTGCTCCAGGGCGGTGACTGTGCAGAGACCTTCACCGGCGCCACAGGCGAGCGCATCCGTGGCACCGTGCGGACGCTCCTTCAGATGGCGGTCGTCCTGACCTACGGCGCCAGCATGCCGGTGGTCAAGGTCGGGCGCTTTGCCGGTCAGTACGCCAAGCCGCGCTCGGCGGACCTCGAGGCCGCCACCGGGCTGCCGTCCTACCGGGGCGACGCGGTCAACGCGTTCGACGGCGACCGGACGCCGGATCCCGCCAGGATGCTGACCGCGTACTCGAGCAGCGCGGCCACGCTGAACCTGATCCGCGCGATCGCCACCGGCGGCTTCGCCGACCTCAGCGCCGTCCACGACTGGAACAAGGACTTCGTCCGGCAGTCGCCGGCCGGCCAGCGCTACGAGCAGCTCGCCACCGACATCGAGCGCGCACTGGCCTTCATGCGGGCGTGCGGCCTGGACCTGCAGGCACTGCCGGCGACCCACGGCGTGGAGCTCTACGCAAGCCACGAGGCCCTGCTGCTCGAGTACGAGCGGGCGCTCTGTCGGCGCGATGAGGCGCGTGGCGTCCCGTACGACCTGTCCGCGCACCTGGTGTGGGTGGGGGAGCGCACACGCGCGCTCGACGGTGCCCACGTCGACCTGGTCAGCCGCGTTGCCAACCCGGTGGGGGTCAAGATCGGTCCGGGCGCGCGGCCAGAGGACCTCGTGGCGCTGGTCGAGCGGCTGGACCCGGGTCGCGTGCCCGGGCGGCTCACCGTGATCACCCGCATGGGGGCCGGACGCGTCCGGACAGCTCTGCCCGGGCTGGTCGATGCCGTCGAGCGCGCACGAGGACCTGCCGGCGTCGTGTGGGCCTGCGACCCCATGCACGGCAACACGCAGGAGACCGCCGAGGGCATCAAGACCCGGCACTTCGACGACGTGATGGACGAGGTGCGCGGCTTCTTCGAGGTGCATGCGGAGCTGGGCACGCATCCGGGCGGCGTGCATGTGGAGTTGACGGGCGAAGATGTGACGGAGTGCCTCGGCGGTGCGCAGGCGCTGACAGCGGCCGACCTGTCGGGTCGCTACGAGACGGTCTGTGACCCGAGGCTCAACACCAGCCAGGCTCTGGAGCTCGCGTTCCTCGTCGCCGAGATGCTTCAGCGCCGTCGCTCCGACGGGGCTCAGTTCGCGGTGTAGCTGGCAGTCCTCGACTGGGTCGCGTTCGCGGCTTTGACGGTGTGCGGGCCCGGGATGTTGGTCGGGTCGACGACCGACAGGGGGGTGGTGAACCGGCCGCGGGCATCTGCGGTGACCGTCACGCCCGACCCGGTGGACCGGCCGAGCCGGTCCAGGTAGTCGATGCGCACCGCCGAGCCCGGGGTCCACCCCGTCCCGCTCACCGAGACCTCGGCCCCGTTTGGCCCGCTGCTGGGAGTGACGCTCAGCGAGAGCGGCTCCGCTGCCGGTGCCGTGGTCCGGATGGACGTCGGGGGCGCCGTCGTTGCGGGTGGCACCGTGAAGACCGTTGTCGCGGTTGTGGGGGTTGCGCTGCCTCTCGCCGTCGGTGTTGTCGCGGGAGCGGCTGTCAGTGTCGGCGCCGTCGGTACGGGGAGGGCGAGCGGCGTGGATGGCGCTACCGGTCCCGGGCGCCCCCCTCGGTCGAGGGAGATGCCGACGATGACGCCCACAATCACCGCCACGAGCACGCCGAACAGCGCCAGCAGCGGCGGCAGCACGCGGTGCCGCTCGTCGGCCTCCTCGTCGAGCTCCCCGGCCAGCTGCAGTGCCGCGGCGGTATGGAGGGACGCCCGCGCGTGGGCCTCGACCCTGGTGAGCAGCTCCTCCCGGTCGAGGTCGTGAAGGGCGACCACGGTCAGGCCGGCCAGCAGCAGGTGGCTGCGCTCCTGCGCCCCGACGACTGCCGTGCAGAGGGCGCACGAC
>JALYIZ010000114.1 GCA_030775505.1 Actinomycetota bacterium
GCTGCAGGGTCGGGTCCGCCTTGCCCAGTGCCCCGTTGTTGGGCAGCTCATCACCCGAGAGCCCGAAGCCGTGCCCTGGTGTGAACGGTGAGGAGCTCGTCGGATCGTGATAGCTGGGCAGCCCGTTGGCCCGCAGGCACTGCGCAGCCTTAACCCCCGCCTGCACCAGGCTGATCGGAGCCGGCGCCTCATCCGCCGGGGAGAACCCCGCCGCAGCGATCAACGATGCGCAGGAGGAACGGATCGCCTCGAGCGTCGAGGAGTTCCGGCGACCGCCGTCCGCATCCTGGATACTCCGGGCGTCCGTAAAGACGTGTCCGTCAGGTGACAGCACGGGGTCCTGGTAGGTCGGCACGCCGTGCGCCCGGATGCACGAGGCAGCCGCATGAAGAGCAGCCGCCCGCCCGGTCAGTGCTCCGGCCGGCTGGCCTGCGCCGGACGGCGTGCATGCGGCCACCAAAGCGCCCGTCAGGACGAGTCCTGCTGACTTCATGTGAGCCTCCTCGCGGGGGATGTCTGCGCGACAGGACTACGCGCTGGTCCGTGACATCACCGCGACCGCCGATGTCGGACCGATGTCACGCGCGCCCGGGCAGGATGAGCCCATGCGCGTACTGGTTGCCGAGGATCACGTGACCCTGGCCGCCCGGATCGCCGAGGGCCTGCGCGACGCCGGGATGGCCGTCGACGTCGTTCACGACGGGGACGCCGCGCTGGACACCATCGCCTTGGCTCCCTACGACGTTGTCGTCCTCGATCGGGACCTGCCGAAGGTGCATGGCGACACGGTGTGCCGGCGGCTGGTGGATTCGCATGCGCCCGCCCGCATCCTCATGCTCACGGCGTCAGCCACAGTGGAGGACCGCATCGACGGCCTCGAGCTCGGAGCCGACGACTACCTGGACAAGCCTTTCGCGTTCGGCGAGCTCGTGGCCCGGGTGCGTGCCCTTGCCCGCCGCGCGCCGTCAGCGCCGCCGACCCTGCGGCGGGGCGACCTGACCGTGGACCGGGCCCGTCACCGCGCCAGCCGGGGCGGCCGGGCGTTGTCGCTGAGCCGAAAGGAGTTCGGCGTCCTCGAAGTGCTGATCGCGGCCGACGGAGCCGTTGTCAGCGCAGAGCAGCTGCTCGACAACGTCTGGGACGCCCACCTCGACCCCGCGAGCAACATCGTGTCGGTGACGCTGGCCCGGCTCCGCCGCAAGTTGGGCGACCCCCCGCTCATCGACACCGTCATCGGATCGGGTTACCGGATGTGAGGCGGCGAGCGTTAACCATCCGGAGCCGCCTCACGCTGCTCTACACCGCGACGTTCACGGGCGGCGGTGCGGTGCTCGTCGGCATCACGTATTTCCTCGTCGCGCACAGCACCCGGGTGAACGCCTCAGCGCCCACTGTCGACGCCGCCACGAAGTTCGCTGCCCAGTGCGTGAAGGCACTTAAGGACCCGTTCCCCGTCGCCAACCTCAACAGCAAATGTGAGGCAACCGCTCGGCAGGGGTTCACGGTCGGAGCCCAGCTCCAGCGGGACACGACGCTGAACCATCTGCTCACCTACTCAGTCCTCGTCCTGGTCGCCGTCACCCTGCTCGCCAGCGTTGCCGGCTGGCTCCTCGCCGGCCGGGTGCTCCGGCCGCTCGCCCAGATCACCCTCGCGGCCCGCGCGGCCTCGGAGGAGAACCTGGGCCACCGCGTCTCGCTCGGCGGCCCCCGCGATGAGCTCCGCCTGCTCGCGGACACGTTCGACGACATGCTCGGGCGGCTCGATGCGGCCTTCACCAGCCAGCGCCGCTTCATCGCCAACGCCGGCCACGAGCTTCGTACACCGCTGACCGTGATGCGCACCACGCTGGACGTGGTCCTGGCCAAGCCAGCACCGAAGCCGCGCGAGCTTGTGGCCATGGGCCAGGATGTTCGCCGGGCCGTGGAACGCGCGGAGGCACTGCTCGAAGCACTTGTCACCTTGGCTCGCAATGATCGCGGCCTCACCGTCCGGGAGACCGTGGACCTCGCCACCGTGGCCGAGGATGTCCTCGACCGGGACGTACCGGACCTGCAGGTACACAGCTCGCTGAGCGAGGCGCCCGTGACCGGCGACCCCGTCCTGTTGGAGCGGCTCGTGGCCAACCTGGTAGACAACGCGATCGGTCACAACTGCCCGCACGGACGGGTGGAGGTCGTCACCGCGACGCGCGACGGGCAGGTCGAGCTGCGGGTGCGCAACACCGGTGAGGTGATCCCCGACGCCGTGATTGAAGGGTTGTTCGAGCCCTTCCGGCGTCTCGAGGAGCGTACGAACTCGGAAGGTCTCGGGCTGGGGCTGGCCATCGTCGCCTCCATTGCGACCTTGCACGGCGCCGAGGTGACAGCGACCGCCAACCCCGCGGGCGGGATGACTGTGTCCGTGACGATGCGTGCCGCGCCCGCTGTTTGAGTGGATCTTCTGCCGGGAAGATCGAGGCATGACCTCCGTCGCTGTTGTCGCCCATTCGGGAAAGTCGTTCGGTGGCGGCCTCGGTGAGCTGCGCGAGCTGCTGGCCCGCGAGGGCCATGGGACGCCGCTGTGGTTCGAGGTTGCCAAGAGCCGCCTGGCGCCGAAGGCAACGCGCAAAGCGTTGAAGGCAGGAGCCGACCTGGTTTTTGTCTGGGGTGGTGACGGGACCGTGCAACGCTGCGTGGATGTGCTCGCCGGCAGCGGCGCCACCCTCGCGATCCTCCCCGCAGGCACGGCGAACCTCCTCGCCACCAACCTCGAGATCCCGAAAGAGCTCCCCGCGGCGGTCGCTGTCGGGCTGCACGGGGTGCGCAGGCCACTCGACACCGGCTCGGTCAACGGTGAGCACTTCGCCGTGATGGCCGGGGCAGGCTTCGACGCGCTGATGATCAAAGAGGCGGATGGCGGCCTGAAGGACCGCATCGGACGGGCGGCCTACCTCTGGACAGGCGCGCGCAACCTCGATGCCGTCCGCGTGAAGGCCACGGTGGAGCTCGATGGCCGAAGGTTTTTCAAGGGTCGCGCCTCCTGCGTCCTGGCGGGGAATGTCGGCAAGGTGCTCGGCGGCATAGAGGCGTTCGCCCTCGCCCGGCCCGATGACGGGATCCTGGAGCTCGGCGTGGTCACGGCAAAGAACCCGCTGCAGTGGGCCCGCACGCTGGCCCGCGTCGCCAAGGGGGATGCGGAGAAGTCCCCCTTCATCACCGTGGGTCGGGGCAAGGAGATCGTGGTGCGGTTCAGCAAGAAGCTGCCCTACGAGCTCGACGGTGGCGCGCGGCCCGCGGCAAGAACACTGCGCATCGCGGTCCACCCCGCGTCGGTCACGGTGTGCGTGCCAGCGCACCCGGCGGTCTAAACGCGACGAAACGCTGCCTCACCGAGGCCGTAAACGCCGAACGCCACCAGCCCCGTCGCGGCGGCGAGCAGCAACCCCTGGCCGTGCGGACCGTCGCGCAGCGTCTTCAAGGCGCCGTCGAGACCGCGGGCCTTGTTCGGGTCGTAGGTCCAGGCGGCAGCGAGGACGAGAGCACCCGCCAAGCCGAACACCAGTCCGCGAGCGATGCTGCCCACCGCACCCAGTACCCGCAGTACCTTCCGAACCGCGGGAGCCATCCCACCTGCCGGGAAGTAGCGCATGAACTTCGCGGTCGCCCCCTCGTAAACCATGAACAGCCCGACGGCTACGACGATGGCACCGACCAGGCCGACCAGCCAACGACCGCCGGAGTGCGCCATCACCGACGCGGCGTAGTCGCGCTGCTGGTTTCCCTGCGCCTCCCGGGACCCCTGCAGGAGCTTGACGGCGCTGTAGGAGAGAAAGCCGTAGACGAGACCTCGCACGAGTGACTGCAGCCGCGGACCCTTCTTTCTGCCCTGGCCCGTGACCCCGAACGCTGCCTCCGATAGCCGCCACACCGCATACGCGGCGAAACCACCTGCCATCCCCCCGACGACCCAGGGACCCAGCGGCTTGTTCAACACCTGAGCGAGCGCACCGCGCTGGTCGAGGTGCGCCTCACCGCCGCGCGCGACCAGTACCGCGAGCAGCCCAACCAGCAGGTAGACCAGGCCGCGGGCCGTGAGACCTGCGCGCGCGGCCCACGTGACCGGCGCGCTGTCAGTCGGGTCGCCGGTGCCAGTCACCTGGCGCCCACTGCCTGCTGGGCGCGGACAACCGGCTGCGCGAACCGCAGCACCCGGCCGCCGAATGCGATCGAACAGAGGGCGAACCACGCCCAGCCCAACGCAAGCCCAGCGAGCACGTCGGTGAGCCAATGGACGCCGAGGAGCACGCGGGTCGCTGCCACGGCCACTGCGAGCCCGACAGCCCAGGCGGCGAGCAGACGACGGGAGCGCAGGGACCGCCCGCGACCGAGGACGAGCGCGAAGGCCGCGAAGGATGCGGCTGCCGCCGTGGCATGCCCGGACGGGAACGACGAGCCCGAGAAGCCCGTCAGGTGAAGCAGGTCCGGGCGGGCGCGGGTGACGAGAGCCTTGACGGTGTTAGCCAGCAGGAACTGGCCCCCGACAGCCAGGGTGAGGAATATCAGGACGACGAGCGGACGACGGCGCCGCTCGGCGACCACCACCAGCAGCGACAGAGGCCCCAGGACGACGGCCCCGCCGAGCTGCGTCAGCCACCGTAGGACCGTCGTCGAGACCTGCCCGGCGTGGCGCGCGCCGAAGCGGGCCGCCGAGCCGTCGAAGGACGCGAACCCGGCATGCCTGCGGACCATGAGCAGCAGCACCCCTGTCGCCACCACTCCGAGGGCGAGGACGACGATTGCGGCGGTGAGCAGCAACCCGGTTGTCGCCGCGGGGTCAAGTCGCCTTCGGGCCAGCGCGGCCAGCCGGGGGTGGCGACGCACCTTGCTCGCCTCGACCTTCGGGGCCCCGGGGTCGGCGGTCGGCCAGCGGGCCATCGCCGCCCACACGGCAAGCCCGGGAAGCAGGGCGACGACGGCGACGAGGGCGAGCAGGGTCACGGCACGTCCGCCGTCCGGACGCGCAGAGGACCGAGCGCATACCAGGCGGCTGTCAGCGCGCAGGCGCCAAGAACCAGGCCGGCCAGTACGTCGGTCAGGTGGTGCTCGCCGCGGTACACGCGCGAGGCGGCCACCGCGACGGTCAGCCCGACGGCAACAATGCGAGCCAGGACGTTGGGCAGCACCCGCTGGGTGAGGTGCGCGACCAGGACTGCGATCCCGCCGTAAAGAACCACGGTGGCCGCGACGTGACCCGACGGCCAGCTGAACGTCGACGGCGTGCTGCCCAGATGCGCCACGCTTGGCCGGGGCCGGCTCACGACGTAGTTGACCGTGAGAAAGCCCGTCAGCTCGACAGCCAGGCCGAACAGCAGCAGGAGTGCCCACCGACTTCTTTTGACGAACGCCACCACAGCTGACGCAGCCGCGGCAACCACCACGATCCCGGGGGTGTTTGCGAGGAACGTGGCGTCTGCGCTGAGCTGGTTCCACGGCGAGCCGCGGTGAGCTGCGGCCCAGGTGTTGAGGCTGTCATCCCATCGCCCGACCGATCCGCTGACCAGCACGTCTGTCATCAGCAGCCCGAGCAGGATCAGCACGGCTGATACCGCCGCGTAGGCGGCCACCAGGACCAGCGCTGTGGTCACTGCCGGCCGGCCTCTGGCGATCATGCGGATCGACGTACCCGGGTTGCGCCCCTCGCCAACCTCGCGGCACCTGTCGCCCGCAGGGTCGGTCCTCGTGAGGAACGGCGATCGGACGGGGATGCGTGGTGGCGTTCAACCTGGGGCTGGGACCCGGCAGCTGCCTGCGCTCCCCCCAGCGGCGCAAGGCAGCTGCCGAGCGGGGAGGGCGCGCTCGGCGCACCCTCCCCCTCCGGCCAGGTCAGATCGGCAGGTTGATCCCGTTGCACTTCGGGTCGTTGGGGTCTGTTGTCACGTAGGAGGGCGCGTACACGTTCACCGGGCCAGCGGTGACCGCGGGCTTGGTGCTGTAGATCACGCAGACGGTGACGTTGGGCCAGTTCACATTCGGGAGGTGAGTCGAGGCGGACGCGCTGGAGGCCGTGCCCGTGATCAGCGTGAGGCCGGTGACGGCCAAGGCAAAGGTGGTGGCGATCTTGCGGAACATCTTCTCTCCTTCAGGCGGAAATGCCGACGGGAAGCAACCGCATCCCATCCCTGACACGTCCGATGCGGCCCCGCGTCTCACCTCGTGGAGGAAAAACTTTTCAGCTCGGGGTACCCCAACCGGTCACGCCGTCCCAGCCACTCCTCGGCGTCGAGACGCGGTCACTGCTCCCCGAATCCCACCTGACCTGGCAGGGGCCCGTCTCGACCACGCACTGGTTGCTGCGACCCGTGCGGACGTCGAGCAGGAAGCTGTGGTGGGCATAGAGCCATGCGGGGGTGAGCGTCCCCCCGAGCCCGGACGCACTCGCCCATCCTGCCAGCAGCCCCGCGGCAACGGCGGTGCCGCCGACCGGAATGCGCGCAAAGGAGGCCGATCCCAAGGACAGAACCACGGACAGAGGCGACACCTGAGGGTCGGCGGCCGCTGACAGATCCGTGACGGCCCGCCCCGGGCAGCCGGTGGGGACCGGTCTCTGCCAGCTCGGCCTGGGCACAAACGTCGCGCAGGCCGCAGCCGTACCGGGCCAGCCGTCCGTCAGCCAACCCGCGCCCGACCGATGCACACTCGTGCCGCCGACAGCCAGGGCATCAGGTGCGGTTGCCGGCAAACCCGGAACCCAATAAGCACCCGTATCCCCGGCAGCAACGAGAAACGTCACCCCACGGACAGCGAAATAGCTGCGCAGCGCAGCGGCGTCGTACTGGCCCTGGCCGACGGTCGTGTAGGGGGACACGACGGTACGGATCCGCAATGACTGCACCGCGAAGACGAACGCGTTTCCGAGCTGCTGCAGCCCGGTGTCCGACATTCGGACGTAGGTGATGCGGCAGTTCGGGCAGGCCGCCACGGCTGCCTCCACCACAGCCGTCCCGGTCAGCGCGTTCTGCACTGCGTCCGTCGGACCGGAACTCGGCCCCGCCGCTGCGGCATCCAGTGCAGGCGCACTGACCACTGCAAGGCACGCAGGGCATTGGCCAAGACCTTCGAGCTCGCGGTAACGGGTGACACTCGCCGCGAGCAGTGGCGCGTCGAGCCCGAGGACCGCGATACGCCGGTCGATCCCCGGCCCCCGGACCGGCGGATAGAGGGAATGGATATCGGCCGCGCTCAGGCCGAACGTCGCCACGTCGGGTAGGCCGCCGGC
>JALYIZ010000115.1 GCA_030775505.1 Actinomycetota bacterium
GAGTTGACCCCCAACCCGCAACCCGGCCATCATCTCGACGCCGACGCTGAGACCCCCAAGGTGGTCCCATCACATTGGCGAAGCGGTGGTCCCATCACCCTGGCGAGCGACAGCTGACACACGTAGGCGCTCGTCGGTCACATCACACGACCTCGGATCACCCAACCATTGAGAAGTGCTGCTCCCTGCGCTGCGGGCGGTAGCCTTCCGCGTTGCGAATGGGGGAACTCGGTGGCCACCAGGCATTCCGGCGTTGTGGGCGTCATGACCGTCGTGGCATTGACGGGGTGCACCGCCCCTTCGCGTGCGACTCAAGCGGCCAGACACTCCGCGGAGACACGCAGCCCAGCGCCACCATCCTCGGTAGCGGACGCATCCGCAATCCATGAGAGCCCAGGCGCTGTCGGCCAGTGTGACAGTTCAACGCTGTCTTTGGATCTGTCTGCCGGATCTGGCGCCGGGGGGCATGGATATTCCTCGCTGATCTTCCGAAACGACAGCTCGAAAGCCTGCGTTCTCTTCGGCTATCCAGGCGTGTCTACGTTGGACCGGGATCACCATCAGATCGGTCATGCCGCCTATCGGGTATCCGATGACACCCCATTCTTCGGACGCCCAGGCGCGGTCGTACTCATGCCCGCCGGTTATGCGGCAGCCACCCTGCGAACCGAGAGCAGTGAGTTCGCGGGCCCCGCCGCATGCCAACCGGCCCAGGCGGCGCTCCTGCGCGTCTATCCACCCGGCAACCGGAATCCCATCCTGCTCGACTTCCCGTACGTCGTGTGCACGTCCGAGTCCCTGGCCAACGCAGTCGGACCACTCCGGCCAGGCAAGGGGTTCGCCTCCTGAGTTTCCTCGCGGTTGGGCGTTTGGTGATACCGCTTGCCGGCGTGAGGAAGCTTCTTCGCTGTGCGGGAGCTCGCGCTGCCGGCGGTTGACGGCCGAACATTTATGGCTGGAGTTGTGGCGATGACGTCTGCAGCTGAGCACATGCCCTTGGCCGACGTGAAGAACCATCTGTCCGAGGTCGTGGAGCGCCTCGAGCGCGAGGATGGAAGGGTCGTCATCACTAAGCACGGACCGCCCCGCTGCCGTGGTCCTCAACATCGAAGACCTCGAGGGACTCGAGGAGACGCTGTCGGTCCTGTCCGACCCCCGGCTCATGCGTAGTATCCGTCGGGGCCAGTCTGACCTCGAGGCCGGCAAGGCTCGCGAGTTACCCAGGACGAGGAGCTCGCACTCATCAAGCGCGCTCCTTGAAGCAAGATCCGTTCTCCCTTTCATCGTCGGCGTCGGCACAACGCGACCTGGAGAAGCTGCCCGAGAGGGACGCGACCGCTGCCTTTGATGGCCGGCGCTAGCCACGACAAGAAGGTGTCCGCGAAGACTGGCTCTCGTGGCACCGTGGCGATCTGGGGGCCCGATCGCCAGCGTCAGGATCCGGCTGCCGGATCTGCCAGAGCGCGACGCTCGGCTATCCGGCATTAGCCTTTGCCTGTGGCCGACTCTCCTGACCTCATTGCCTATCGGAACAGCAGACCGGGGAAGCGCATGGGTGCAGGCGCATTGATTCGGGACGCGCGAGGGAGGGTTCTCGTCGTGGAGCCGACCTACAAGGAGCGGTGGGAAGTCCCAGGTGGCGCCGTGGAGGCCGAGGAGTCCCCCCGCGAAGCGTGTCGACGAGAGATCGCAGAAGTAGCCCACCACCGTTGCTTCGCAAGAGCCGACAAGGCCCCGGGGGCGACGCTCCTTACTTCCGTGGAAGGGCCGGGAGCGCCAATTCAGTCCGCGAGCGCGACCCCACCGGGCTCGGCGGGGACGCGCAGCAGTCGGGCCAGCCAGTCGGGGAGCCACCAGTTCCATGACCCGAACAAGGACACCAGTGCGGGCACAAGCAGCGACCGCACGATGGTCGCGTCGAGCAAGATGCCGAAGCCCAATGCTGACGCCATCACTTTCAGGTCGGTCTGCGGTCCCGAGGCCAGGGCCACGAACGCGAGGAACAGGATCAGCGCAGCACTGGTGACCAGACGCCCGGTCCGGGCGATCCCGGTGATGACGGCCTGGTCAGTGGTGACGCCGAGGTCGTACTCCTCCCGGATGCGGGACAGGATGAAGACCTCGTAGTCCATCGAGAGCCCGAACAGGAACGCGAACACCATCAGTGGCACCCAGAAGGTGACCGCCCCCGTCCCGGCCACGCCGAACAAGGTCTGCGATCCGTGGCCGTCCTGCCACAGGATGACCATGAAGCCGAGGGTGGCGCCAAGCGTCAGCAGGTTGAGCACAATCGCCTTGAGTGGTAGCAACACCGACCGGAAGCCCCGTGCCAGGAGCGCGAAGGTCAGCAGCGCGATGATCGCCAGCACGAGCGGGAAGTTCCCATAGACCGCGTGGACGAAGTCGATCTGGTCCGCCCCCAGACCAGCGACTCCTATTACCGCCGGATCTCCGGCGGCTAAGGCCCGTACACCCTTCACCGGACCGACCGTCGCGGAGTTGGCGGTCTCCTCGTGGGGGACGGCGATGACCACGGTGTGCCCGAGGTGCACGTTCCCGGGGTCCGTCGAGACGATGACATGGTCGATCCCGGAGACCCGCGCCAGCTTGCCCGCTACGGCGGTCGCCTTCGACGTGGTCGTCAGCACCTGGATCGGGGTGAGCTCACCCTTGGGCATGCCTCCCCGCTCGAGGGTCTGCGCCGCCTCGTACGCGGGGCCGTTCTTGGCCAGCGATCCGGAGCCGGCCAGGCCGATCCGGATCCCGAAGAAGGCAACGACGAGCGTGCCCAGCGTGATGACGGCGACGCCGAGCGCGACGTACCGGTTCTTCACGACGCCCCTGGCCCAGCCAGACCAGGCCCGGCTCGCGTTGCTCTCGTGGCGGATCTTCGGCCAGTCCACCTTCGGTCCGATGCCGCCGAGCAGCGCAGGGGTCAGGGTGAGGGTGGTCAGCACGCTGGCCAGGGGGATGAGCGCCCCACCGATGCCGATGCTGCGCATGAAGGGCACGGGCAGCACGACGAGGGCCGCGAGACCGATCGCGACCGTCACCCCACTGAAGAGCACAGCTCGTCCGGCGGTCTCCATCGCGACCAGGACTGCCTCGTGGTTCTCACGTCCGTGGTCGCGCTCCTCGCGCCAGCGGTTGACCAGGATGAGGGAGTAGTCGATCGCGACACCCAGTCCGATCAGAGAGATCAGGAACTGAACGATGAACGACATGTCGGTGACGTAGGTCAGCGGCAGCAGGAACACGAAGGACAGCAGGATCGACGCCGCCGCGACGAGCATCGGGAGCAGGGCGAGGAAGGAGGCGAACACGAACACGAGGACGAACAGGGCGCCCAGTGCACCCAGCAGAGTCTCGAGGAGCACGCCAGGTCCGGAGCCGTTGGAGTTTCCGGCGGACAGCGCGTCCTCCCCGGTCACGCCAGCGCTCCAGCCCGCAGGCGTGGACGTCTTCATGGCCTGGGTGAGTGCCGTGCCTGGAAGGAGCTGGGTGAAGCTGCGTGGTTGCAGGTAGAAGACCATGGCGTAGGCGGTGCGGTCGTCCTTGGTCCGGAAGACCTTGTCCGCGCTGGTCGCCTCGTCGATGAGCCGCGAGGCGGGGACGGACTGCGCTGCTGTGGCGAACGTCGCCGCGACCGTCGCCTCCTTGCCGCTCAGGGTCTGCCCGGCAGGGGCGGTGAGGGTGAGCAGGTAGGGCGAGGTGGATCCCCCGTTGCCGAACTCCTTGATGATCTGCTGTGCGGCCGTCGTTCCGGGCTGACCTGGCAGGGAGAAGTCGATGACGAGCCGCTTGGTCGCCGCGCCGGCGCAGATGGCGCCGGCCACGAACAGGATCAGCCATCCGACTCCCACGAGTCGGCGGTGCGTGAGGACGAACACACCAATGCGGCGCATGACAACCCCCTTGTAAGTGCCTTGCACCCTTCCACATGCCGGTGACAGTCAGCCCGGGCCACGAGGCCCCTGACGGCGGTCAGCGGCTGGTCGCGAGCCAGCGGATCAGCCGCTGGGCCATCACGGAGTACCCGGCGGCGGTCGGATGCAGCCGGTCTGGCGAGAGAAAGCGCCGCACCGGCTGCCCGGCAGTCCACGCGTCAGCGATCGGGCTGACGAACGCCACGCCACGTTCCGCCGCAACTGCCCGGATGACGGCGTCGGCGGCCATCCGGCGGTTGTCCCGGGCGCCTGGTGGGTTGTAGGCGCCCATCAGCAGGACCCGGGCGTGGGGGAACCGAGACGTGATCAGGTCGAGCGCCTCCCCGACCCGCACCCGCATCGCGGCCGGCTCGTCGGCGGCCGACAGGTCGTTGGTCCCGCCTTCGACGAGGACCACGTCGTAAGTGCCGTGCTCCCTGCCCAGCCTGAGCCCGTACCGGTCGCGGGCGTGCCGGCCGCCGGTGGTGTAGCCGGAGCCGCCTACGGCATCCACGGTGACCTGCCAGTGGAGCTGTCGGGCGACGATGCGGGCCATCACCGGGCGGGTCGGCGCCGCACCTGTACCGAGCATCAGGCTGTCGCCGACGAACAACGCCCGCAGGGACGGTGCCGCACCCGCCGTCGAACTTCCTGCTGCGGGCAGACCCACGAGCACCGCGGCGAGCAGGAGAATCGCCAGGAGCTGCCTCGAACGGGCAGGGCCTGCGGGAACGGTCACGCAGCCTTCATCGGCACCGGACCGGGGTTGTTGAGTGACCCCGTTAGCCTTCGACGTGATGACCACTTGCCTCGCCGACGTGACCGCGGTCCTCGAGGAGCTCTACCCGCCGCGGTGGGCCGAGCCCTGGGACGCGGTCGGGCTCGTGTGCGGCGATCCAGCTGCCCCTGTCCGCCGGGTCCTGTTCGCGGTCGACCCCGTCGCCGCTGTCGTGGATGAGGTGGTGGCCGGCGGCTACGACCTGCTGGTGACGCACCATCCGCTCTGGCTTCGGGGGACCACGTCGGTCGCGGCCGACACGCCGAAGGGCCGGGTCGTGCACCGGCTGCTCGCCGCGGGATGCGCCCTGCACGTCGCCCACACCAACGCCGACGTCGCCGACCCTGGGGTGTCCGATGCGCTGGCCGCTGTGGTCGGCCTCCGCGACACCGTCCCCCTGCAGCCTCAGGCCGCCGATCCGCTGGACAAGCTGGTGGTGTTCGTGCCCGTGGCGGCCCAGGGTCGACTGTTGGACGCGCTTTCGGCGGCCGGCGCGGGCGCGGTCGGTGATTACGAACGCTGCGCCTGGGCCACCAGCGGAACCGGCACGTTCCGACCGCTGTCCGGCGCGGACCCGGCGGTCGGCAGGGTCGGCGAGGTCAGCGAGGTGGCGGAGACCCGGCTGGAGGTCGTCGTCCCCCGGCACCGGAGGACCGCGGTGCTGCGTGCCCTGCTGGCGGCCCACCCGTACGAGGAGCCGGCCTACGACCTGCTCGAGCTGGCGTCCGTTCCCGGCCGACGGGGCCTGGGCCGTATCGGTGTCCTGCCGCAGCCGATGACGCTCGGCGAGCTGGGGGCGCACGTCGCCCGGGTCCTGCCCGTGACGTCGTGGGGCGTGCGTGCCGCTGGGGACCCTTCGCGCGTCGTGCGCACGCTGGCGGTGTGCGGTGGCGCAGGGGATGGGCTGCTCCGTGAAGCGTCGGCCGCCGACGCCTACCTGACGGCGGACCTGCGTCACCATCCCGCGAGCGAAGCGCCTGAGGGGCTGGTCCTGCTCGACGCGGCGCACTGGGCGACAGAGTGGCCGTGGCTGGCCGACGCCGCGGCTCGACTGTCCGCCGCGACTACTGTCGGCACCGCCGTCTCGGCGATCTGCACGGATCCGTGGACCACGAGCGTGAGGAGCCCGCAGGCGTGAAGGCCGACCCCTTCGTCCAGCTGCGCCTGCTGGAGCTGCAGGCCCTGGACAGCACGCTCGACCGGCTGGCCCACCGACGCAGGACGCTGCCTGAGCTGGCGGAGATCGCTCGCCTCGAGGCGCTGATCGCCGCCTCGCACGACGACGTGGTGCGGGCGCAGACGGCCGTGTCCGATCTCGCGCGGGAGCAGGCGAAGTTCGAGGCCGAGATCGAGCAGGTGAGGGCGCGCCGTTCGCGGGACGAGCAGCGCCTTGCCTCGGGCGAGATCACCAACCCGAAGCAGCTCCAGGACCTCGAGCACGAGGTCGCCACCCTGGTCCGCCGCCAGGCCGACCTCGAGGACGCCGAGCTGGAGGTGATGGAGCGGGCGGAGTCCGCCCAGGCTGACCTCGACCGGCTCGCCGGCGACCGTGACGCCAACCTCGCCGCGATCGCCGTGGCGTCCGACGCGCGCGACACCGCATTCTCAGACCTCGATGTCGAACGTGCCACGACCGCCGCCGCCCGCGCCGAGCTGGCGGCCTCGTTTCCGGCCGACCTGCTCGCCTTGTACGAGAAAATCCGGGCCGCCGAGGGCGGTGTTGGCGCGGGTGCGATCGGTCGCGGGGCGTGCGGTGGCTGCCGGCTCGACCTGATGGGCAACGAGAAGGCCGCCATTCGCGCGGCCGCCCCGGACGAGGTCCTGCGGCACGAGGAGTGCGGACGGATCATGGTGCGCACCGCCGAGTCTGGGCTGTGACCGGGGGAGTTCCCGGGCCTGGCCGTCGGGTCATCGTCGAGGCCGACGGGGGGTCACGGGGTAACCCCGGTCCCGCGGGGTTCGGCGCTGTCGTCACCGACGCGCTGACCGGGGAAGTGCTGGCCGAGCGCGCAGCGGGACTCGGCCGGGCGACCAACAACGTCGCCGAGTACGAGGGCCTGATCGCGGGGCTCACCGCCGCGCTGGAGCTCGGCCCGGCTGAGGTCGAGGTCCGGATGGACTCGAAGCTCGTGGTGGAACAGATGTCGGGCCGCTGGCAGGTCAAGCACCCGGATATGAAGCCGCTCGCCCGCCGGGCCGCCGAGCTGGTGTCCCGCCTGCCGAGAGTGCGGTTCTCCTGGATTCCCCGGGAGCAGAACAAGCACGCCGACCGGCTGGCCAACGAAGCCATGGACGCGGCGGCTGCCGGGCTCGTCTGGCGCGCCGGCGGCGACACCGGGCCTGCCGACGCCGCCGACGCGTGGCTGGCAACGAACGAGCCGAAGTCGCCGAACCGGCTCTCGGGCTGGCAGTCGGCGCCGGGGCCGGCCACGACGACACTGCTGCTGCGCCACGGCCAGACGGCGTTGTCGGTCGACAAGCGGTTCAGCGGGGTGGGAGATCCACCGCTCACCGAGGTGGGCTCCGCACAGGCCGCCGC
>JALYIZ010000116.1 GCA_030775505.1 Actinomycetota bacterium
GCCCAAGGTCGGTGCAGGTCAACGAAGCGGCCGCCCCGAGCAGCCGGGCGGTGCCCTTGCCGGTCCCGGCGCCGAGCTCGAGCAGGTCGAGGCCGCCCAGCGGAGGCAGCGCGGCGTACAGCTCGGCGGGGTAGCCCGGCCGCGCCGCGTCGTAGTCGTCGACCAGGTGCTCGAAGGCCGTCGGCGACCCCGGCTGCGGGCTCATGGCAGCGTTGCCGGCGCCGCCAGGTTCAGCCGCGTGAACGCCAGTGCCTCCGCGAGGTCCGCCTCGCGTTCGGCCCGGTCCTCGCTGCGCCTGGTGTTGACCTCCACGACGACCAGCCCGTCGAAGCCCTGCACGGCGAGCCCCTCGAGCAGCGCGGCGCAGGGCTGCGTCCCGCGGCCGGGGACAAGATGCTCGTCGCGGGCGCTGCCGTTGCCGTCGGCGATGTGGACGTGGGTGAGCCGGTCACCCATCGCGCGCGCCATCTCGAGCGCGTCCGACTGGCTGACCGACGTGTGCGACAGGTCGAGGGTGAAGTGCCGGAAGTCCTCGGTCGTCGGGTCCCAGTCCGGGGCGTACGGGCTGACCTCGCGGCCGCGAGCGCGCAGCGGGAACATGTTCTCGACAGCGAACCGCACGTCGGTCTCATCGGCCATCTGCTCGATTCCCCCGACGAACTGCCGCGCGTACTCGCGCTGCCACCGGAACGGCGGGTGGACGACGACCGTCTGGGCCCCGAGCTCCTCCGCGGCCTCCTTCGCCCGCACGAGCTTGGCCCACGGCTCGTTGCCCCAGACCCGCTGGGTGATGACGAGGCAGGGTGCGTGCAGGGCCAGGATCGGTACCTCGTGGTAGTCCGAGAGCCGGCGAAGCGCGGTCACGTCCTGGCTGACCGGGTCGGTCCACACCATGATCTCGACGCCGTCGTAGCCCAGCCGCGCGGCCACCTCGAAGGCGGCGGCCGTCGACTCGGGGTAGACACTCGCGCTCGCCAAGGCGACCCGGGCGGAGGGCACCCGGGCGACGGGAGCGGGCATGTCGGACATCGCCCCGAGGGTACGGGTCAGTGGTTCATCCACGGGGACTAACCTGCCCCGGATGACGACCGACCTGGGCATGCCGCGCGTGGGTGAGGTGGCCGCGGACTTCCCCCGTGAATGGGTCGAGTTCACCGATCCCGGTGACGCCGAGCAGGTGGTGCGGGCCGACGTGACGTGGCTGCTGTCGCGCTGGACGTGTATCTACGGGAGCGGTTGTCAGGGCGTCATCGAGGGCCGCGCCGACGACGGGTGCTGCAGCCACGGTGCCTTCTACTCCGACGACGAGGACGAGCGACGCGTCGGCGGTTTCGCCGCGCAGCTACGCAAGAAGGACTGGCAGTACGCGGAGGTCGGTCGCCGCAAAGGCATCTCGCAGGAGGACGAGCTCGAGGGCGAGCCGGCCAGGCGGACCCGACGCGTCGACGGTGCCTGCGTGTTCCTCAACCGCCCTGGCTTCTCCGGCGGCGAGGGGTGCGCCCTGCACGCCCTGGCCCTGCGCACCGGCCTGCATCCACTGGAGACCAAGCCCGACGTCTGCTGGCAGCTGCCCGTGCGGCGCAGCCAGGACTGGGTGGACCGGCCCGACGAGAGCAGGGTGCTGGTGACGACCATCGGCGAGTTCGACCGTCGCGGCTGGGGACCGGGGGGCGCCGACCTGCACTGGTGGTGCACCTCGGCCCCCGAGGCCCACGTGGCGGCCGATCCGCTCTACGTGTCCTACGCCGCGGAGCTGACCAAGTTGGTCGGCCACACGGCCTACGCCGAGCTGGCCCGCCTGTGCGCGCTGCGCTCGGCCGGCGCGGCGCTCACGCACCCCGCGACCGCTCAGGCCTCGAACTTGTAGCCCAGTCCGCGCACGGTCACGAGGTGGCGTGGGTGGGCGGGCTCCGGCTCGACCTTGGCTCGCAGGCGCTTCACGTGCACGTCGAGGGTCTTGGTGTCGCCGACGTAGTCGGACCCCCAGACGCGGTCGATGAGCTGACCGCGCGTCAGGACCCGGCCGGCGTTGCGCAGCAGCAGCTCCAGGAGCTCGAACTCCTTCAACGGAAGCGCCACCTCGTCACCGCGAACGGTGACGACGTGACGCTCGACGTCCATCCGGACCGGCCCGGCGTGCAACGCCGCGGGGGCAACCTCGTCCGGCTCGCCGCGCCGGCGCAGGACGGCGCGCACCCGGGCGACCAGCTCACGCGAGCTGAACGGCTTGGTGACGTAGTCGTCGGCGCCGAGCTCGAGCCCGACGACCTTGTCCACCTCGCTGTCACGGGCGGTCAGCATGATGACGGGGACTGAGGAGCGGGCCCGAAGGGCGCGGCACACCTCGGTCCCGGACAGGCCGGGCAGCATCAGGTCGAGCAGCACGATGTCGGCTCCGCTGCGGTCGAACTCCACGAGCGCGTCCGGCCCGGTTGTCGCGACCGCGACCTCGAAGCCCTCCTGCCGGAGCAGGAACGACAGCGCGTCGGAGAACGACTCCTCGTCCTCGACGACCAGGACCCGCGTCATGTGCCTCCTCGTGTGGTGACCGGCAGGCGCATCGTGAAGGTCGAGCCCGAGCCCTCGACGCTCCACACCCCCACCTCGCCGCCGTGGTTGGTGGCGATGTGCTTGACGATGGCCAGGCCCAGCCCGGTGCCGCCGGTGGCCCGGGAGCGCGCCGGGTCGGCCCGGTAGAAGCGCTCGAACACCCGCTCCAGGTCCTTCTCGGCGATCCCGATCCCCTGGTCGCTGACGCTGATCTCGATCTGGTGCTCGCCCCCCCGGACGCCGACGGCGACGCGGGTCCGCTCGGCGCTGTAGGCGACCGCGTTGTCGAGCAGGTTCGCGACCGCGGTCACCAGCTGGCTCTCGCTGCCCTGAACCATCAGCCCCGCCGCGCCGCCGCAGACGATCTCGACGCCGCGCGCGGTGGCAGCGGTACGGGTCCGGTCGACGGCCTCGGCCACGACGCGGTCGACGGCGACGGGTGCGGGCTCGGGCAGCGGGTCGGCGCCCTGCAGCCGGGACAGGTCGATCAGCTCCTGGACGAGCCGGCCGAGCCGGCCGGCCTCGTGCCCCACCCGACCGGCGAACCTGCTGACCGCCTCGGGGTTGTCGTGGGCGTCGAGCAGGGCTTCGGCGAGCAGGCTCATCGCGCCGACGGGTGTCTTCAGCTCGTGCCCGACGTTGGCGACGAAGTCACGCCGCACCGCCTCAACCCGGCGCGCCTCGCTGACGTCCTCCACGAGCAGGCCGACCTGACCGTCCCCGAGTCGGGCGAGCCGCACCCGCACGGCGACCGGTCCACGGCCCAACCTGCTTCCCTCCAGGTCGAGCTCCGCCTCGTGGGCGATGCCGGACCGGCGGACGTCGCGGACCATCCGGCGCAGGCCGGCAACCGGCAGCCGCCCGTCGACGACGACGCCGAGCTCGGTGGCCGCGCGGTTGCCGACGACGACCTCGTCGTCGGAGTCCAGCAGCACGATCGCGACGGGCAGGGCGTCGATGAGCTCCGACGAGGACGGGCTGACGTCTGCCGCGAGGGGGGCTGCGGCGGCTGGAGCGGTCCGGTTGCCGTCACCGCCGAACCGGCGGGCGAGCACGAATCCGAGGACGAGGCCGGCGAGCACGCCGAGCAGGACGTCCACGACGATCACCCCCACGATGCTAGGCGTCAGGCCTCCCCGAGCCCGCTCGCGCCGGTGACTGTTCACCGTCGCGGGGGCAAGCGTTCACCGGCGGGCCACCAGCGCAGGCGAACGCCGCCCGGTAACCTCCCGTTCATGCGCGACGCCTACCACGAGGAACTCGACGCCATTTCGGCGTCGCTGGTCGAGATGACCAACCTGGTGGGTTCGGCGATGAGCAAGGCGACCACGGCGCTGCTCGACGCCGACCTCGCCCTGGCCGAAATGGTGATCACCGCGGACGAGCAGGTCGACGAGTTGTACCGGGAGACCGAGGCCCGCGCCTTCGACCTGCTGGCCCGTCAGCAGCCGGTGGCGAGCGACCTGCGGACCCTGGTGACGTCGCTGCGGATGGTCGCGGACCTGGAGCGGATGGGCGACCTGGCGCTGAACGTCGCAAAGATCGCGCGGCGCCGTTACCCGTCGTCGGCCGTGCCGCCCGAGCTGCGCTCGACGGTGCTGAAGATGGGTCACGCCGCGGAGGAGATCGTCGCGAAGACCGGCAGCGTCATCGCCGGCCGGGACGTGGAGATGGCTGCGGAACTCGAACGCGACGACGACATCATGGACAGCCTCCACCGCAAGCTGTTCAACGTGATCCTCGACGACGCGTGGGGCGGCGGGATCGAGGCCGCGATCGACATCACCCTCGCCGGCCGCTACTACGAGCGGTTCGCCGACCACGCGGTGTCGGTGGCCCGCCGGGTCGTCTACCTGGTGACCGGCGAACGCCCCGTCCCTGCCGGCTGAGCCGCGCCGCTACCGACCCTGGTTGGCAACGGCCGCCGCCGCCACCTTCGCCGCCGCCGGGTCGAGGTACGCCCCGCCGCGGGTGACCGGCTGCAGGTCGTCGTCGAGGTCGTAGCGCAGTGGGATCCCGGTGGGGATGTCCAGACCGACGACGGCCGCCGACGACATCAGGTCCAGGTGCTTGATCAGCGCCCGCAGCGAGTTTCCGTGGGCGGCGACGAGCACGGTCTGCCCGGCCCGCAGGTCCGGGACGATCCGGTCGTACCAGTAGGGCAGCAGCCGCTCGACCACGTCGGCCAGGCATTCGGTGAGCGGCACCACGTCGCGCGAGAGCGCTGCGTAGCGGGGGTCGCCGGAGACGTCCCACTCCGACCCGGCCTCGATCGGCGGCGGCGGCACGTCGTACGAGCGCCGCCAGAGCATGAACTGCTCCTCGCCGAACTCGGCCAGCGTCGCCTTCTTGTCCTTGCCCTGCAGGGCGCCGTAGTGCCGCTCGTTGAGCCGCCAGTGCCGGGTGACGGGGATCCACCCGCGGCCGGCGGCATCGAGGGTGAGGTTGGCGGTCCGGATCGCGCGGGTCATCACCGAGGTGTGCACCACGGTCGGCAGCAGCTGGTGCTCGGCGAGCAGCTCGCCGCCGCGGCGGGCCTGCGCCTCGCCCTTGGCGGTCAGGTCGACGTCGACCCAGCCGGTGAACAGGTTCTTGGAGTTCCAGTCGCTCTCGCCGTGCCGGAGCAGCACCAGGGTGGCCATTCCCCGATCCTGCCGTACGCGCAGGAGCCCCTGCTGTCAGCGGTCGGGGTCGGCGAACCGGGCGAACGCCGCGAGGTTGGCCAGCGACTCACCGTTCTTGGCCCGCCAGGCCCATTCGCGGCGGATCGAGGACGCGAAACCCAGCTCCAGCAGCGGGTCGAACGCCTCGTCCGCGTACTGCAGCACGCACCCGAGGATGCGGTCCACCTCCTCGGCGGTGACGGCTGTGAGCGGCAGCCGCCCTACGAGGTACACGTCACCTTCCCCATCGGCGCAGAAGGCCACCCCGTACATGCGCGCGTTGCGGCGCAACAGGAAGCGCTGGAACTCTTCCGCGTTCTCGTCGGGCTTTCGTATGACGAACGCCTCCACAAGCAGGGCGTGCCGCCCCACCACGAGCCAGCAGTTGGTGGCGAGCTTGTGCGTGCCCGGCAGGACGACGAAGAACTGCCCCGGCGCGGGCGAGGTGTAGTCCAGGCCGGCCTCGTCGAGGGCGGCCTGGATGACGGCGCCGTGGATGCTCACCGGGCGTTGGCCACCGAGGCGACAGACAGGCTGTCGCGGTAGGTCCGCAGGAGCCCGGACGTGGTGTGCGACCAGGAGAAGTCGGCCGCGTGCCGGACGGCCCCTGCCGAGAGCTCGGCCCGGGTGGCGATGGCCCGCTCGAGGGCGCGCGCCCAGTGCGCGGGGTCGTGGCCGCCGACCAGCAGGCCGGACACTCCGTCGCGCACCGTGGTGCGCAGGCCCCCGACCGCCGTGGCCACGACGGGCGTCCCGCACGCCTGCGCCTCCAGCGCCACCAGTCCGAAGGACTCGTTGTGGGAGGGGACCGCCACCACGGTTGCGGCGCGGTACCAGTCGCGCAGCCGCTCGGCCCCGGACGGGCTCTCGAACCGGACGAGGTCGCTGATCCCCAGTGAGACGGCGAGGTGGCGGAGGTGCCCGGGCTCGGCCAGGCCCGTTCCGGAGGCACCGCCGACGACGGCGACGACGAGCCGGGGGCGCAGGGTGGGGTCGGCGGCGATCAGCTCGGCCGCGGCCCGGAGCAGGACATCGGGGGCTTTCAGCGGCTGGATCCGCCCGACGAACAACAGCAGCACGGCGTCGGGCGGCACGCCGAGCCGGGTGCGGGCGGCTGAGGCGGACCCGAGCCGGAAGTGCTCGAGGTCGACGCCCGGCGCGACGGTGACCACTTTCGCCGGGTCGGCGTCGTAGAGCGAGACCAGCTGGTGCGCCTCGTCAGCGGTGTTGGCCACCAGCCGGTCGGCTGCCTCGACGACCTGCTGTTCGCCGATGACCCGGTGCTGCGGCTCGGGGCTGTCACCGTCGGCCAGCGAGAGGTTCTTCACCTTGGCGAGCGTGTGCGCGGTGTGCACGAGGGGGACGCCCCAGCGCTCGCTGGCCAGCCAGCCCACCTGGCCGGACAGCCAGTAGTGGGAATGCACCAGGTCGTACCAGCCAGGCTCGTTGACGGCCTCGGCGCGCAGCAGCCCGGAGGTGAGCGCACAGAGCTGGGCGGGCAGGTCCTCCTTGGACAACCCCTCGAACGGGCCGGCCGTGACGTGCCGCACGGTCACGCCCGGTGCGAGCTCCACCACGGGTGGAAGCTCGCTGCTGGTCGCGCGGGTGAAGACCTCGACCTCGACGCCGGCGGCGGCCAGCCGCTTGGACGTCTCGACCACGTAGACGTTGAGGCCGCCGGCGTCCCCGGTCCCGGGCTGCTCCAGCGGCGAGGTGTGCACGGACAGCACGGCGACCCGGCGGGGCCGGACGCTGCGCAGGATCCCCACAGGACCCACTGGTCTCACCTCCACGGTCAGGGCAATCTTGCCCCCGCATCCCCCAACCGCCGGGCGCGGGGCAGACTTCCCGGTCATGGGCACCCAGCGGACGGCCGTCGTGACCGGGGCGAGCAGCGGCATCGGGGCGGCAACCGCCCGGCGGCTCGCGGCCGAGGGGTTCGACGTGGTGGTCGGGGCACGACGGGCGGACCGGCTCGCCGCGGTGGCGGAGTCTCTCGGAC
>JALYIZ010000117.1 GCA_030775505.1 Actinomycetota bacterium
GCGTTGCCGGCCACCTCGCAGGCGGGGACGCGGGACCCGCCGGGCTGACAGATCCGACGGCGAGGTTGGGGACGGGCGGCGGGTCCGACCCAGGGGGGTCGGGCGTTCTGAACCGTCCGCCCGGTTCGGTCGCGGCCATCGCCGCGCGAGTGCTGCGCAGCGTGGTCAGCATCCGGGTCCGGTCAGGGACCGGCGGCGCCACCGGCTCGGGCTTGGTCCTGCGAGCGGACGGCTACCTGCTCACTAACAACCATGTCGTTGCCCAGGCCCTGGGTGGGGGGATGATCATCGTGAGCTTCCCCGGAGGCGACACCCGGGACCTGACCGCCCGGATCGTGGGCAGGGACCCCGAGACCGACCTCGCGGTCGTCAAGGTCAGTGTCGTCGGCCGCCGTCTGGTGGCGGCCCGGCTGGGGCTGTCGAGGACGCTCGTTGTGGGCGACCCCGTTATTGCCGTCGGTTCGCCACTGGGTCTGGCCGGAACGGTCACGACAGGCATCGTCAGCGCCCTCAACCGCAGGGTCGAGGTGCCGGGGGACGCCGGGGCCCAGCGGATCCCGCTCTTGAACGCCATCCAGACGGACGCCGCCATCAACCCCGGGAACTCGGGTGGCCCGCTGGTGGACGGCAACGGTGCCGTCATCGGCGTCAACGCCGCCATCGCGACGCTCGGTGGGGGGTCATCGACGGACCCTCAGGGCGGCAGCATCGGGGTGGGCTTCGCGATCCCGATCGACGAGGCACGGTCGGTTGCGGAAGAGCTCATCCGCTCGGGTCGCGCCACGCACCCAGCCATCGGCGTGGTCGCGATGAACGTCTCGATTGCCGACGGGGCCGACCGAGCCGGGGCTCGCATCATGTCGCTGCTGGCAGGGGGTCCGGCAGAGCGTGCGCACCTGCAGCGAGGCGATCTGATCGTCGAGGTTGCCGGCGCGCCCGTCACGAGCGTGGACGACCTCATCCTCGCGCTGCGCCGGCACCGCGTGGGGGAGTCCGTTCCTCTCACCTTCGTGCGCGACCGGAGTACCCACCACGCGACGGTGGTCCTCGAAGACCGGTCCGCCCGCCGGGCGTGAGGGCACCGCCGGGGCTGTCTGTCGGTGGCGACCTACGCTGGGACGGTGTTCGGCAGCCTGGACTGGAGCAAGCTGATTGTCCTGCTGTTGATCGGGCTCGTAGTGGTGGGCCCGGAAAAGCTGCCGACGCTGGCCTCCGACGCGGCTCGGACCCTGCGCAAGCTGCGCGTCATGGTCAAGGGACTGACGGACGACCTGAAAAGCGAGCTCGGCCCGGAGGTAGGTGACCTCGACCTCGCGTCACTGCACCCCCGTACGTTCGTGCAGAAACACTTATTCGGGGACGACGACCCGCTGCCCGAGCGACCCCGCGTGCGTCCCCTGCTCGCGGGCGAACCAGCACCGTGGGACCCGGACACCACCTGACGGGAGGTGGCTCTAGCGACCTGCCGGCGAGATCGGCAGGGACAGCCCCGCCAACCCACGGGGCTTGCCGGTCAGTGCCTGCGCCACCTTGAGCAGCTCCTTGGCGGCAGCCGCGTCCGGGTCGGACAGCACCAAGGGAGTCCCGTTGTCGCCACCCTCCCTCAGTCGAACGTCGATCGGGACCTGGCCGAGCAGGGGAACCTCGGCCCCCAGCCGGGTCGACAGCGACGTCGCCACCGACTCGCCCCCCCCCGAGCCGAAGAGCTCGATGCGGTCGCCACAGTGGGGACAGGGCAAGAAGCTCATGTTCTCCACCACGCCGGCGATCCGCTGATGGGTCTGCAGTGCGATCGCGCCAGCCCGCTCGGCAACCTCCTTCGCCGCGAGCTGCGGCGTGGTCACGACGAGGATCTCGGCTCCCGGGACGAGCTGGGCCACGGAGATGGCGACGTCACCGGTCCCCGGGGGGAGGTCCATCAGCAGGACGTCGAGGTCACCCCAGTAGACATCGGACAGAAACTGCTGCAGTGCCCGGTGGAGCATCGGCCCGCGCCAGACGACGGGGGCGTTGTCCTTCGTGAACATCCCGATCGAGATGACTTTCACACCGTGCGCGACCGGCGGCATGATCATCGACTCGACCTGGGTCGGTGCGTACTCGACCCCGAGCATCCGGGGAACGGAGAACCCGTAGATGTCGGCGTCAAGAACGCCGACGGACAACCCTTGGGCTGACATGGCTGCCGCGAGGTTGACGGTCACGGAGCTCTTGCCGACACCTCCCTTTCCGGAGGCCACCGCGAAGACGCGGGTGAGCGAGCCGGGGAGGGCGAAGGGGATCTCGCGAGTCGGGTTGTTGCCCCTGAGCAGCGTCTGGAGGGCCTGGCGCTGCTCGCTGTCCATGACGTCGAGGATGACCTCGACGGCGCTCACGCCCGGGACAGCGGTCACGGCAGCGGTCACGTCCCGTGTCAGGGCCTCCTTCATCGGGCACCCGGCCACGGTCAGCCACAACGCGACCCGCGCGGTCCCGTCGTCGCCCAGGACGGCGGACTTGATCATGCCCAGCTCGGTCAACGGCCGGCGGATCTCCGGGTCATGCACCGTCGACAGGGCCGCCAGCAGCGGGTCGGACGTGGTCATGGAGTCCTCTCGAGGGGGCAGGCCCATCGTAATCGCCGCGCCGGGCCGGGGTGCCGCACTACGGTTACCGCCCATGCCCAGCACTGCGCCCCCGCTTCCTGCCCGGAGCCGCATCCGACCGCTGGGCAGGCTGATACCCCTTCGCGTGCTCGACGCCGGAGAGGACCTGCTGCATGTGGCGATCGGGCTGATCCTTTTCGTGGTCGCCGGAGTTGTGCTGTTCCAGGCAGTGGACGACCTGATCCACGCTCACCCACTGTTCCCTGCTGGCGTGATCACGGGCATCAACAACGTGCTGTTCATCGTGATCATCCTGGAGATCCTGCGGACAGTGACCTCCCACTTCACCGACGGCGGCTTCCAGATCAAGCCGTTCCTGGTGATCGGCGTCATCTCGGCGGTCCGGCACATCCTCACGGTCAGTGCCTCGCTGACCTTGGAGGGCGACGGGAACGACCGCCACTTCCAGCACGCGCTGCTGGAGCTCGGCGTCAACGCCGGCGTCGTCGTTGCCCTGGTCTTCGGTCTGGTGCTGCTCAGCCGCAGCGACCTGGAGGCGAGTCGGGCCGGGCAGATCGGCGCCGGCCTCGAGGTGCGGCCGGGCCCGGCAGACTGATCCCTACCCGTGAGGCGTGTGGCTCGGAGCCGGCGTCGGCTCTCCCGAGGCACCCGACGAGGCTGTGGTCACCGGCGCCGGTGCCGGGTCGGAGGCGAAGGGACTGGCATACGGGTCGGGCGGAAGGTAGTCCTCGAGCCGGCCGAGAGACAGTCCCTGCGCGGCGACGGCATCGAGGAACGCCGTCATGTCGGCCCGCATGCTCGGCCGGAAGTGCATCAGGACGATGTCGCCCGGTACGAGGTGCCTGCGACTGGTGCCGTACTGGACGACGCCGTCGTTGACCGCGACGTCCCAGAGGACGACAGCTCGCATCCCGCAGGCAGCTGCCTCCCGGCGTACGGAGTAGTTGGTGGCCCCGTACGGCGGTCGGAACAGCCACGGGCGGGTCCCGAAGGCCCTCGTCTGCGCGTCGGCGGCTCCGCAGATCTCGTGCCGGATCCGGTACGGCCCGTAGCGGGTCAGCTCAGGATGGGTGATGGTGTGATCCTGCACGGTGGCTCCGGCGGCCTGCATGGACAGCCAGTAGGGGACGTCCTGCGCCCAGGCGTTACCGACCAGGAACATCGTGAACGGAAGATGCCGGTGCCGCTCGAGGTCGAGCAGCCAGTCGCTGCGGGTGTAGCCATCGTCGATGCCCAGGAACACCACGCGTTGCTGGACCGGCAACGAGCTCAGGACGGGCGCTAGCGGCCCGCTCGCCACCGGCAGGGGTGTCGCGTCGGGGGGAGGCGACAGGTCCGAGGGCCCGGTCTCGGAGGGGCTCTCGGTGGGGAACGCCGTGGAGGACGGGACGGTCGCGGGTCCCTCAGGCAGCAGCGAGGTGGGCGCCGCTGATGCAGTCGCCACTGCGGGCGGCTGGGCAGAGGGCGGGCTGCACGCCGTCAGGGCCCCCGCCGACAGGACCACCGACAGGACCGCCGACAGGACCACCGACGGACCACCCGCCGCGAGCCTGCCCGGCGCGCGCCGCGTCAATGCCGAAGTCCCTTCACGTCGCAGCGCCGCCTGCCGGCATCCACAGCCATTGTCGCTCAGCACCGCAGCGGCCCTGCGACGTTATGCTGGTGCACGACCAAGGGGGGGTGGTGATCGTGGCACGGCAGTTCACGCCCTATGCGCTCGCCCTGGGGCTTGGCGCCGCCGTCGTCGGCGTCCTTGCGGTCCCCGGCCCCGACGCGGAGACCCGGGCGACGCTGGCGGCCGGTGAGTCCCCCCTTCCCGTCGCGAACGTGGTCCCGCGTCCAGATGCGGGGGCGTTGCGCGCCTCCCATACCCGGACCCGCGCGGACGCCAGGCGGATGCCGGTGACGCTGGCGTTCGCGGGCGACGTGCACTTCGAAGGGGTGGTGCGGCGTCAGCTCGACGCCGACACCAACCGTCCCCTGGACCAGGTCGCGGGTCTGCTGCGATCGGCTGACCTGACGATCGCCAACCTCGAGACAGCCGTCACCATCCGCGGCACGCCCGAGAGCAAGCAGTACGTCTTCCGGGCTCCGGCGAAGGCCTTCGACGCTCTGTCGGCGGCAGGCGTCGACGTCGTGACCCTGGCCAACAACCACGGGCTGGACTACGGCCAGGTCGGGCTGTCCGACACCCTGGCGGCGGGTCGGGCCGCGCATGTCGCGGTCGTCGGTGCGGGCAGGGACGAGACGGCCGCCTTCGCGCCATTCGTCGCCAACATCCGTGGACAACGCATCGCCGTGATCGGGGCGACCCAGGTGCTCGACGACAAGCTCGCCAGCCGTTGGTCGGCCGGCCCCGGCAAGCCGGGCCTGGCGAGTGCGAAGCACGAACGGGTCCTGATCGACGCGGTGCGCAAGGCCCGCTCCCTCTACGACACCGTTGTCGTGTACCTGCATTGGGGACGCGAGCTCAGCAACTGCCCGATTCCCGCACAGCGCGACATCGCTGCCAAGCTGGCTGCCGCAGGTGCTGACCTGGTCGTCGGGTCGCATGCCCACGTGACGCTGGGCGCGGGCTACCTCGCCTCGGGCCGCCGCCGCACCTACGTCGACTACGGCCTGGGCAACTTCCTGTTCTACACGAGCGGCAACGACGCCACGTCCCATGCGGGGATCCTGACCGTGACGCTGAGCGGCCATGGGGTGAGCAGCGCACAGTGGCACCCCACCTTCATCGCGGACGGGCGGACGTACGCGGTGGCGCCCAACGCGAGCGGCCAGGCGGTCCGGGACCACGATGCTCAGCGGGGCTGTACCGGGCTGTCCGCAACGCCCTGACGGGCCACTGAGGTTCGGTCGCGGGCGTGCCGCGCCGCTGTGGCCAGGGTCCCGACCAGCTGCTGAGCCTCAGCGGCGTCGCGGTCGCGCGCCTGCCCGCGCCAGCGCCGCCCCGCAACATCGACGTGCACCGTCGCGACGGCGAGCCGCCGCTGAACGGGGCCCTGCGTCAGCCGGATGCTCTGGACCTTCTCCAGCGGGATCAGCATGGTCTCCGTCCGCAGGCGACCGGTGCTCGTCGCGACGAAGGAGCTGTCGTGCCAGGCGCGCAGCCGGCCGTAGGACAGTGGCGCCTTCCACCGCGCGCGCGGCGGGGGCCGGCTGCCGACCGGCGGGGACGTGCCCGCACCTGGGAGGACCCGGGAGAGCATCCACTCCGCGTCGGCCCGGGTCCCGACCGGCAACAGAGCCCGCGTCAGCTGGCGGACGTCGTCCTGGCCGATTTCGTGCTCCCGCTGCTGGGCCACGTCGATCTCGACGCGGCACCAGCCGGCTGGTCGCCACAGCAGGGGTTGCACGACCCGGACGGCCTGGACCCGTCCGTGCGGGATGGTCTCTGCGCGGGTCTGCAGCAGCCCGGAGGTCAGGCGCAGGCCATCGGGTGCCTCGCCCACCGCGAAGCTGAACTCGGTGTTGAGCCGACGCACCACCTGCGACAGCGACGCGAAGATGACGGTCGCGGTCCCGCCCAGCACGGGACCCACTGCCTGTGGGGCGGAGACGGCGAGGAACACCAGCGCCACCACGAGCAGCAGGGTCACCAGCAGCGGGGCACCGAGGAGGGCGCTCGCGAGGAGGCGGCCGTTCGGCACGCCGAGGATCGGCCGCTCCGCCGCCTCCGGCGTGTCCCCCGACAGTCCATGCGACAAGGCGATCAGCTGGGCGCGGACCTGCGTCGCGCGGCGCTCCGGCAGGTAGGACAGCCGGCTCTTCCCCGGTCCGCTCCCGGCGAGGACCAGACGCACCTCCGCCAGGCCCAGCACCCGGGCGGCGAGGGGGCGCACCAGGTCAACGGCCTGGACGCGCGCGAGCGGCACCCGGATCGACTGGCGGCGCAGCAGCCCGGTCTCGATCTGCAGTTCGCTGCCGGCGACACGCCATCGGGTGACGGCCCAGGACACGACGCCGGCCGCGATGATCAACAGGGCGACGGCGAGGTCGACCCAGAGTCGGAAGGGGTCGTTCTGCTGCCCGAGCTGCTGCGGGACGGTGACGGCGCCCAGGACGACGACGGCGCGCGCGCCCCTGGCGAGCGGAGACAGCGGGTGGAGCCGCGCCCAGGTACCGGGGAGTGCCTGGGGGTCGGGGCCCGTCACAGGCCGGCCGCGCGTGCCTCACCGAGGGCCGTCAGCTGGTCGCGCAGCCGGGTGGCCTCGGCGACGTCGAGCCCGGGGATGCGGGCGTCGCTCGCCGCGGCCGCGGTGTGCAGCTGCACCGTCGACAGCCCGAAGATACGGTCGACCGGTCCGGCGGTGACCTCGATGAACTGCATGCGCCCGTAGGGCACGACCGTGAGCCGGCGGACCAGGACACCGCGCCGCACGAGCAGGTCGTCCTCGCGCTCGGCGTACCCCCAGGCCCGGACCCTGCGCCACAGCGCGAGACCGGTCACCCCGGCGGTGACGATGAGAACCAGGCCACCGGCGAGCCACGTCGAGGTCGCCGCACCGGACAGTGCGGCGCCTGCGGCGGCGGCCGCCCCCAGCACGGCGACGGTTCCACCGAGAACGAGGAGCCGGGCCCGCCAGAGCCGGGGTG
>JALYIZ010000118.1 GCA_030775505.1 Actinomycetota bacterium
GATGTCGGCGTCCGTGGCCTCCAGCCGCCCGTAACGGACGTTGGCGACCACTGTCGTGTCGAAGAGGAACCCGTCCTGCGGGACCATCACCACCCGGCGACGCAGGGAGGGGAAGCGAACGTCGCGCAGAGGTACTCCGGACAGCAGCACCCGTCCCTCCGTGGGGTCCATCAGCCGGGTGAGCAGCTTGGCGAACGTGGTCTTGCCGCTGCCGGTCTCCCCCACGATCGCCACGCGGGTCCGCGGCGCAATGTCGAGGGACACCTCGTGCAGGACCACTGGCCCGCGCGGGTAGGCGAACGACACGGAGTCGAACCGGATCGAGACCGGCCCTTCCGGTAGGTCCCGTCCCGCCTCGCCGGGGTCCGCCACGTCGGTAAGTGTGTCCAGGACGCCGAGGACGCGGCGCAGGCCGGCTACCGCATTCTGCGCCTCGTTCAGCACCTCCGTCGCGACCTGAACCGGCTGGATGAACAGGTTGACCAGGAACAGGAAGCCGACCAGCCGGCCCGTGGTCACCTGCCCGCCGGTGCCGAGCAGGACTCCGACGACGACGACGGCACCTGTCGCGACCGAGGCGGTCAGCTCACCGGTGGAGAAGGTCGCTGCGGCCACCTTCTGAGCCTGCGTCTGGGCCCGCCGGGTGTTGTCGATCGCGGCGTCGATGCGTTCGGCAGTCCGGCGCTCAATGCCGTGGGCCCGGATGACCGAGGCGCCGACGACGGACTCTGCCACGGCTCCGAGGAGCTCGCCCACGCGGCGCCGGACCCGCCGGTAGGCGACCTGCTGGGTGCGCTGGAAGTAGCGCACAGCGACGAACAGCGGCAGGAAGCACACGTAGACGACCAGGGTGAGTTTCCACGACCAGACGAGCATCACCACGGTCGCAAGGAGGAGCTGACCGGCCGACACCAGCAGCAGCAGGCCACCGAACTGCATGAACGTGCTGCAGGTGTCGACGTCGCTCGTGACCCGGGACACCAGGGAGCCGCGACGCTCCCCTGCCTGGTGCAGCATCGACAGGTCGTGGACCCGGCGGAAGGCCCGGACGCGCAGGGCGACGAGGCCATTCTCCGAGGTGCGGTAGAGGCGGACGTTCATGAAGTAGTTGGCGACGGCCGTGACGCCGACGGCGAGGGCGGCCAAGCCGCACGCCAGCCGGATCAGCCCGACGTCGGGGTGGGCACCCCGGAGCCCGTGATCGATGGTCTGCTGCACCGCGATCGGCACCACGATCCGACCTGCGGTGGCGAGCACCGCCAGTCCGAGGGTGACCGCCAGGCCCTGCCGGAACTCCGGGGCGATTGTCAGGGCATGAGCAAGCGTCGCGAAGGCACCGCGCTCGACCGCCCCTTCGTCCACCGTTCCGGTGGCCTCGTCGAGGAGCGCGGTCATCGGGCCACCCCGGCATCGTGCTCGATGGCCTCCCGCTCGGCTTCCGCCCGGGCATAGGCGGTGACCAGATCCCGGTAGCCGGCCGAGCTGGTGACCAGGTCACTGTGGCGTCCGCGTGCGGCGACCCGGCCGCCCTCGACGTAGACCACTTCGTCGGCGAGTGCGATGGTGGCCCGCCGGTAGGCGACGACGACGACGGTCGCCGGGGTGTTCATGCCTCGCAGGCCCGCCAGGATGCGCTGCTCGACGCTCGGGTCGACAGAGGACGTCGCGTCGTCCAGCACCAGCAGGCGAGGTCGGCGCACGACCGCCCGGGCGAGGGCGAGCCGTTGGCGCTGACCCCCGGACAGCGACGTGCCCCGCTCCCCCACGACGGTGTCGAGTCCGGCGGGAAGGGCGCGGACGAAGCGTTCGGCCTGCGCGACGCCGAGCGCCGCCCAGACCTCGTCATCGCCATACGCCGCCCCCAAGGTGACGTTGTCGCGAACGGTGTCGTCGAACAGAAACGTCTGCTGCGGCACGAGCGCCGCGACGTCGGCGAGCGCACCAGGCGCGAGCCGGCGCAGGTCCAGGCCGTCGTAGGCCACGTGGCCCGTTGCCGGGTCCACCAGCCGGACCAGCAGCCCGGCGACGGTCGACTTGCCCGCACCGGTCGGCCCGACGAGGGCGACCGTCCGGCCGGCACCCACCTCAAAGGCGATGTCGTCCAGTACCTCGACCCCGCCGTAGCTGAAGGAGACCGCCTCGATCGCCAGCTCAGTCGGTCCCGCCTGTGGGTCGATGCGGTGCTCCCCGTGCACCTGGGCGCCCTCGGCGGTCAGGACGCGCTGGATCCGGTCCCAGCCGACGACGCTGCGCGGCAGCTCGTTGAGCACCCAGCCCACCGCGCGTAGCGGCAGGGCGAGCAGGGTGAAAAGATAGGCGACCCGGACCAGGTGGGGGCTGCTGAGGTGTCCGCCGCTGACCCGGATGCTGCCGACCAGGAGGACCACCAGCACCCCCGCGACGGGCAGCGCCTCCATCAGCGGGTCGAACAGGCCACGCACCCTGCCCACAGCAACCATCGTGTCGCGCAACTCCAGCGACGTCGCCTCGAAGCGAGCGGTCTCCTCGCTCTCCCGCCCCAGCGTCTTGACCACCAGCGCTCCGTCGAAGGACTCATGTGCCACCGTGCTGACCTCGCCGCGCAGCTGCTGGGCGCGCGTCATCAGCGGCGCCATCCGCCGCGAGTACGCCACGGTCAGGGCGGCAATGGCGGGAAAGACCACCGAGCCGACCAGCGCGAGGACAGGGTCGGTGAGGAACAACAGGACCAGCGTCACCAACACCATCGCCACGACGCCGACCGCGAACGGGAAGGGTGCGATGGGGAACCAGGCCGCCTCGACGTCGCTGTTGGCGTTAGAGAGCAGCTCACCGGTCGGGTGCTGCTGGTGCCAGGAGATCGGCAGCCTCAGGTACTGCCGGGTCACGCGCCGACGGAACGTGGCCTGGAGGCGGTACTGCATGACGCCGGCGCCCAGGCGCCGGGCGATGATTCCCACCACCTTGAGTGCCGCCACCCCCATGATCACGCAGAAGGCGGTGACGAGGGCAGCGGTGGTGGTGTGCCCGGTGCGCAGCGCGGGCTCGATCACCTGGCCAGTGATGGCCCCGAAGACGTATGCCTGGGTGATCGTCATCGCGCCGAACAGGGCGCTGCCAGCCACCGAGAGCGTGAAGATGCGGGGCTCCTCCCGGATCGCCTGCCCCAGGACCCCGAAGCCTCTGCGCAGGACGCCGGCGCTCAGTCGGGCCGGACGGACGGGGCGGGACACGGAGCTCCTTCGCAACGGTGGGTCGGTCCAGCCTCTCAGGCGTCGCCCGCGGCGGTCACCCGAGTTCCGCCCGCCCGGCGGCCCGTCGCCGTCGCCCTGGCTTGTCGCCCGCCGTGCCCGGCGGCCCGCCCCGTCCCCTGGCGCACCGTCGCGTGTCGGGATATTGCCCCCAGGGGGGCCATCTCGCGGCACACGATCATGGATAGGTCAGCGGACCGGGTGGCCGGCCCGCCGTAGCGCCGACTTGACGTCCCCGATGGTCAGCCGGCCGAAGTGGAAGACGCTGGCGGCAAGGACGGCGTCCGCTCCCGCGGCCACGGCGGGTGCGAAGTCCCCCGCGGCGCCCGCTCCGCCACTCGCGATCAGCGGCACGGTGACGGCCGCCCGGACCGCCCGGAGCATCTCCAGGTCGAAGCCACGGGTCGTGCCGTCGGCGTCCATCGAGTTCAGCAGGATCTCCCCGACCCCCAGCTCCTGACCGCGTGCCGCCCACTCCACGACGTCGATCCCGGTCCCGGTGCGCCCACCGTGTGTCGTGACCTCGAAGCCGCTGGGGGTCCCGCCTCCTCGACGGGCGTCCACTGACAGCACGATGCACTGGCTGCCGAAGCGCATGCTCGCCTCGCGCAGCAGCTCCGGCCGGGTCACGGCAGCTGTATTGATCCCCACCTTGTCGGCCCCGGCACGCAGAAGACGGTTGACGTCATCGGGACTACGCACCCCGCCACCGACGGTCAAGGGGATGAACACCTCGTCCGCCGTCCGGCGCACCACGTCGAAGGTGGTCTCCCGGTCTGAGCTGCTGGCGGTGATGTCGAGGAACACCAGCTCGTCGGCGCCGGCCGCGTCGTAGACCCGGGCCATCTCCACCGGGTCGCCCGCATCGACCAACGACGTGAAGTTGACGCCCTTGACGACGCGGCCTGCGTCGACGTCCAGGCAGGGGATGACGCGGATCGTCCTGGTCACGTGCCCGCCACTGCCGCGAGTGCCTCGGGGAGCGTGAACGCCCCGGCATAGAGAGCCTTTCCCACGATGGCGCCTTCGACCCCGAGGTGGACCAGTCCGGCGAGCTCACGGAGGTCCGCAAGCGATGACACGCCGCCGGAAGCGACGACCGGCCGGTCGGTGGCCGCGCAGACCTGGCGCAGCAGCTCGACGTTGGGTCCGGTGAGCGTGCCGTCCCGACGCACGTCGGTCACCACGTATCGGGCACAACCCTGTCCGTCAAGGCGCTCGAGGACGTCGAACAACTCGCCTCCGTCCTGTGTCCAGCCGCGCGCCGCCAGCGTCGTGCCCCGGACGTCGAGGCCGACGGCGATCCGCTCGCCGTACCGCGAGATGGCCTGCGCGCACCAGTCCGGAGACTCCAACGCCGCGGTTCCGAGGTTGACGCGGGCGCAACCAGTCGCAAGGGCGGCCTCCAGCGAGGCGTCGTCGCGGATGCCGCCGGAGAGCTCCACCTTCACGTCGAGACGGCCGACGACCTCAGCCAGCAGCTCGCCGTTGGAGCCGCGACCGAAGGCCGCATCGAGGTCGACCAGGTGGACCCACGCTGCGCCGCCGCGTTGCCACTGCAAGGCGGCCTCCAGGGGATCGCCGTACGCGGTCTCACTTCCCGCAGCACCCTGGACGAGGCGAACAGCCTGGCCTGCCGCTACGTCGACGGCGGGTAGCAGCACGAGGGTCACCGGGATCTCCTTGAACGGGGTGCGAAAACGACGACTGCCACAGGAACCGCGAACGCGGACACCACACCCAGGCCGACGCGCGTCCGGTCGTCACTGACCAGCTGCCAGACGACGAACTGGACGGCCAGCCAGCTGAAGCCGAGCAGTAGCCGGGTGCGAAGCGGGAGTCTGCCGAACCGTGCAGTCGACTGGCGTCGCGCGACGGGACGCGCCGTGGCCGCGGTGCGGCCTGGCAGGGACGGCAGACGCTGTCGGCGGGCTGCTCGCCGGGCAGCCCGCTCCCGCTCGGCCGCAACAGCCAGCTGCCGGGCCTCGCGGACCCGGCGGCGCTCCTGGCTCACCGATGCCTCACAGCGTGGCCAGCCAATTGGCCAGCACAGCCGAGCCAGCGTCGCCGCTCTTCTCGGGATGGAACTGCGTCGCGGACACGGCCCCTCGCTCCACGGCAGCAGCGAAGCGCTCGCCGTGCTCGCTGGTCGAGGTCAAGGCGCCCGGCACGTCCCGCGCCGCGTAGGAGTGCACGAAGTAGAAATGCTCGTCCTCCACGCCGCGGAACAGCGCGCTGCCGGGCGCCGGGACAACGGTGTTCCAACCCATGTGCGGCACGACGTCGGCGGCGAGCAGCGTGACGTCGCCGGGCAGTAGGGCGAGGCCTGCGGTCGTCTCGCCGTGCTCAAGGCCGCGCTCGAACAGGATCTGCATTCCGACGCAGATGCCGAGGACCGGCGCGTCACGGGTCAGCCTGTCGCGGATCACCGTCCCGCCGCCTGCAGCGTCAAGTCCCCGCATGCAGCTGGCAAAAGCGCCCACTCCGGGTACGACCAGTCCGGCTGCGGAGCCCGCCGCCCCGGCGTCAGCTGTGATCTCCACCTCTGCCCCGACGCGCTCCAGCGCCCGCTGGGCCGAACGCAGATTGCCGGAGCCGTAGTCGAGGACGACGACTCGGCTCACAAAGTCCCCTTCGTGCTCGGCACGCCGGTCACCCGTGGGTCGATGGCGACAGCCTGCCGCAATGCCCGGGCGACGGCTTTGAACTGCGCCTCGACCACGTGGTGGGCATTGCGGCCGGCCAGGACCCGGACGTGCAGGCAGATGCCGGCGGAGGCCACGATCGACTCCCAGATGTGCCGGGTCAGCGTCGTGTCGTAGGAGCCGATGAGCTCGACCACCTCGGGCTCCGCGTGTACGAGGTAGGGACGTCCGGACAGGTCCACCGCAGCCTGGACGAGGCACTCGTCGAGCGGGACGGTGGCGTCGCCGAACCGTCGGATGCCCGCCTTGTCGCCGAGCGCCTGCTTGAGGGCGGCTCCCAGTGCGAGGCTGGTGTCCTCGACGGTGTGGTGGGCGTCCACCTCAAGGTCACCGACCGTGGTGACTGACAGGTCGAAGCCGCCGTGCCGCCCGAGCTGGGCAAGCATGTGGTCGAAGAACGGAACTCCCGTCTCGGCGGTGGCGTCGCCCGCGCCGTCGAGGTCCAAGACCACCCGGACCTGCGACTCCTTCGTGATGCGCTCGACGACGGCGCTCCGACGGGGACGGTCTGCACCGCCGGCCACAGTGCTCGTCGAGGTCATGCGACCACGCTACCGAGCGCGGCGAGGAACGCGCCGGTCTCCGGTTCCGTCCCGGCGTTGACCCGTAGCCAACCCGTGAGTCCCGGGCCCCCGGAGACGTCCCGCACCAGCACTCCTCGGTCCAACAGGCCCTCCCATGTGGCGCCGGGGTCCTCGAAGGGGCCGAAGAGGACGAAGTTGGCCTGGCTGGGTACAACGCGCAGCCCCAGCGCGCCGATACCGGCCACCATCCGGTCGCGCTGCCTCTTGACCAGTTCGACGGTGGCCAGGAGATCGTCCGAGTGCGCCAGAGCCACGCGGGCCGCCGCCTGGGTGAGCGCCGAGAGGTGGTAGGGCAAGCGGACCAACCTGAGGGCGTCCACGACATCCGGCCCGGCGGCCACGTACCCGAGACGGGTGCCCGCCATCGCGAAGGCCTTGCTCATCGTCCGGCTCACAATGAGCCGAGGGTGCTTGTCCAGCAGGGTCACCGCCGACGGCTGGTCGGCGAACTCCGCGTACGCCTCGTCCACGACAACCATTCCGGTGCTGCGCGCGCAGACAGCGTCGATGACGTCGAGCGCCGTGACCGTCCCCGTCGGGTTGTTCGGGGTGGTAAGGAACGTCACGGCGGGCTGGTGCTTGTCCACGCCAGCGACCGCCGCGTCGGCCGTCACCGTGAAGTCAGCGGCGCGCCGCTCGGCGACCCACCCGGTGCACGTCCCGGC
>JALYIZ010000119.1 GCA_030775505.1 Actinomycetota bacterium
CAGCAGGACCGCGTGCGCGAACGTCGCCCGGAGCGTGGCGACCTGGCCCCTCACGAAGCCGAGGCCCCCGCCGTCGGCCACGTTGGCCACGTAGGTGCCGCCGGGTCGCAGGACGCGCCGGACCTCCACCAGGAACTCGGTGGTGGTCAGGTGGCGCGGCAGGTCGGCACCGGCGAACACGTCGGCAACCACGATGTCACTCGAGTCGTCGGCGAGCCCCGGGAGCACCTGTCGGGCCTCGCCGACCCGCAGGGTGAACCCGGCGGTGCCGAGCTCGCGGCGCACGAGCTCGGCCAGCGCGGCATCGACCTCGATGACCAGCTGCGTCGACCCTGGGCGCGTCGCCGCGACGTAGCGGGCGACCGTACAGCCGCCGCCCCCGAGGTGCAGCACTGTGAGCGGCTCGTCGGGCAGGCCGACAAGGTCGACGAGGTCGCCGATGAGCCGGACGTACTCGAACTCCAGGTGCGTCGGGTCGTCGAGCTGCAGGTAGCTCTGCGGCACGCCGCCGACGGCCAGGAACCAGCCGTGCCTGCGGTCCGCGTCGGGGAGCAGCTCTGCCGTCCCGAACAGCACCTCCGTGGTGGTCGGGACCGGCACCCTCGGGGACCTGGCGCGGGGCGGGCGACGGTCGGGCATGTGAGGGATCCTGGACCACGGCCCGGCGTCGTCCGGGCAGGATGTGCCGGTGGACCTGACCGAACAGCTGGCCCCGGTGCTCGGTGACGCCGCCGGCTCGCTGCTGGTGCGCACCGATGCAGGCGTGGCGACCGTCGAGCTGCACCAGCCGGAACGCCACAATGCGGTCAGCTTTGCCATGTGGTCGGGGCTCGCCGCACTGATGCCGGTGCTCGCCCGCAGGGACGATGTGGACCTGGTCGTGCTCCGCGGCAGCCCCGGGGGGCCGTTCTCGGCGGGTGCCGACATCTCGGAGTTCGAGTCCCGACGCCGTCGCCCGGCGGACGCCGAGCGCTACGGGGAGGCGGTGGCCGCAGGCGAAGGGGCGCTGCTCGCCTTCCCCAAGCCCACCCTGGCGTTGGTCCAGGGCTGGGCGATCGGTGGCGGGACCCAGCTGGCTCTGGCGTGCGACCTGCGGGTCTGCGACGCCTCGGCCCGCTTCGGGATCACCCCGGCCAAGCTTGGGATCGTGTACCCGCTGGTGTCGACCGGGCGGCTCGTCGACGTCGTGGGCCAGGGCTGGGCGGCCTGGATGCTGCTCACGGGCGACCTCGTCGACGCGGAGCAGGCCCTCCGGATTGGGCTGGTGCATCGGGTCGTCCCCGCCGGTGACCTCGAAGACGTCGTGGCCGGCCTCGCGGCGAGTCTGGGCGAGCGAGCCCAGATCTCGCTGAGGGGCGCGAAGACCCTTCTGGCCCGGGTGGCCGGAGGCGACCGGGACGACGACGCGTCGACGCGCGAGCTCTATCACGCCTCCTACGCGAGCGAGGAGTACGCGGAAGGGGTCACGGCCTTCCTCGCGAAACGACCGCCCGACTTCCGCGGAGCTCGCGACCGTTAGCCATACGGTTACCTTGCGGTAGCAGGAGGCGCCTGCACGGCGTAGAAAGCGTGCAGGACGTCAGGCCTGACGAGGGGCCGGCTGACACAGGAGTCCGATGATGACGCGCAACCGTTCGCTGCTCGCCGTGGTCGCCGCGGGGGTCACGGCCCTCAGCGTCGGCCTGGCACCCCAGGTCACGTCCGGCGGGGTCGCGCTCGCCGGCTCAGCAGCCCCCATCGGCCCGTCCGGACTGCCGGCCGTGCAGCGCACGTACCTGGCCGGGCACACCCCGGCGGTGGAGAGCGCGCCCCAGCCCGCCGTGCCGACTGTCGCCGACCGCAACTCGATCGCCGACCAGCTCGCCTATGCGAAGCAGGCCGCCGCGCTGCCCCAGGGACCGGCCATGCCGTGGGACAACGTCGGTCCTTTCGGACAGGATGACCCGCCCAACTCCAACACGGGCACCCTGCGCTTCGCGCGCTCTGCCGGCATGGGCGTCGCGGTGGCGGTGGATCCCCGTGACAAGAGCGGCAACACGATCTTCATCGGCAACATGGGTGGGCTCTGGCACAGCAGCGACGGTGGCAGCCACTGGACGCACCTGGGTGACGGGTTCGTCCGGTCCGCAGTCGGCGCGGTCGCCCTCGACCCCCGCCGCCCCGACGACGTGTACGTCGGGACCGGAATCTCACTGCTCACGATCTCGGGTGACACTGCCGGGGCGGGCGTGTACGTCAGCCACGACGGCGGCAAGCACTTCTCCCGGCCGGCCAAGAACGTGACCGGATACGGGACCAACGCGATCACGGTCACGGCCAAGGGTGTCCTGGTCGGCACCAGTCATGGCCTGTATGCGTCGACCGACCGCGGGGCGAGCTTCAACGAGGTCATGCTGCCGTCCAACGCCGACCACTCCGGCCAGGCCAAGGGCGCCTACGCCAACTGGATCAGTGCGATCGTCGCCAACCCGGGTCACGAGAACGAGGTCACGGTGGCGATCGGGATGGGCTACGGCAAGCGGCTCGGTCCTGACGGGAAGCCGTTGTCGCCTGGGAACGGGCTCTACCGGAGCGTCTCGGGTCCGAAGGGTCCGTTCACCTTCCTCGCCTCGGCCACCGCGGGGCTGACCAACCCGGCCAACTCCAACGACCCGATCGGGCGGATCGCGCTGTCCTACGGTGCGCGGACGGGCGAGAACTACGTCCTGTGGGCGCTGGTGTCGGACGCGGGGCTGACCAACGCCCAGCAGCCGGCGGGGCTCGACCTCGTGGGCAGCACCACCGGCAAGAGCCTCAACCCCAGCAACACCGTGCTCAACGGGGCGTACCGCTCCGATGACAACGGAGCGACCTGGACGCTCAAGGCCAACTCGCAGACGCTGACGTCCAGCGTCAACGACTCACTGATCGTCACGACCGGGCTCGGGTACGGGGTCGGCGTCCAGGGGTTCTACAACCTGTGGATCGCCGCCGACCCCTCGAACACCTCGCAGGTGTACCTGGGCCTGGAGGAGGTCTTCCAGTCGGCGGCCAACGCCGGGAACACTCCCGGGCTGGCGAGCTTCGACGTCATCCAGCGGTACTGGGATGTCTGCGGCTCGACGACGGAGTTCGACAACATCACCAAGGGGGTGGCCTGCCCGCCGGGCACGCCCTACAGCGGGGTCGCCACGCACCCCGACCAGCACGTCGGCGTGGCCGTCCCCACCTCCCACGGCGTGCGGCTCTACACGGGCAACGACGGCGGGTTCTTCCGTCAGGACAGCCACGCGATCTCAGGTGGTCGTACCGGCTTCGACAACAACGGCTGGCAGGACATGAACACCCTGGCCACGCTTCAGCCGTGGCACGTGGCGCGCAAGCCCGACGGCGAATACCTGGCCGCTCAGCAGGACAACGGTGCCGGATTCTTCGGTAAGGGCAACACCGAGAGCCTGGTGACCGGCGGCGACGGGGTGCAGCTGGCGGCCACGTCCAACCCGGACGTCTGGTACTCCTCGGCCCAGGGTGACGTGCTGTACGTGACCAAGGACCACGGTGTCAGCGTCACCAACATCAATCCCAACGTGGCGGGCGGTGGCTTCCTGGCGCCGTTCGCCGTCGACCCCACCGACGAGAACCACCTCGTGGCAGCCGGCCAGGACGTGCAGGAGTCGACGAAGGGCCCGAACACGACTGTGCTCGCCGACCCGGTCCTGGGCAACGTCGTCCAGACCGACTGGGTGAAGAGCTTCGGCGGCGGGAACAGCCCGGCCAAGACTGCCGCGGGGAAGGCGATCCTGTGGGACTCGCAGGCCATCGGCGTCCGCGGTGCGGCGGTGTACGTCGGCATGTGCGGACGCTGCCGCAACTCGCTGGGCAACCCCAAGGACATCAACACCACGGTCGCCACCAACGTGAAGCCGGGCTGCACGGCCAAAAAGGCGGCAGGTGACTGCTGGCACTTTGCCAAGGGCATCGGCCTGCCTCACGTGGCCATCTGGAACATCGCCGTCGACCCCGCCGATGTCCGCACCATCTATGTGGCACTCAACGAGAACTCGCTGATCGGCCTTGACCCGAAGGTGGTGGGGGCGGCGCGGCTCCTGGTGAGCCACGATGCCGGTGACCACTTCACCGACATCACCGGTCGCCTGCCGCGCTCGAACGTCCGCGACGTGGTCGTGCGCGACGGCAAGCTGATCGTGGCGACCGACAACGGCGTGTTCATCGGGGCGAAGAACGGCTCGTCGTGGGCCCGGCTGGGCAAGGGGCTGCCCCAGGTCCGCATCTTCGACTTGTCGCTGGACCCCAACGGCCGGCACCTGACGATCAGCGCCTACGGAAGGGGCGTCTGGGACCTCGACTTCGGTCACAACGCCGTCACCAGCTCGTCGGGCAAGGGGCCCGGCGGCCGGACGTCGGCCGCCGTTCCGGTCGGAGCCGACCCCGGCGGTCGTCTGCCCCTGCTGCCGGTCGGGCTCACCGGGCTGCTGGTGCTGGCGTTCCTGGCCCGGCGCCGGCTGATCCCGGCACGCGGGGTCGCTCAGCCCGCGGCGGGGCTCGGCTCGTAGCTGACCTTTAGCCGACCTCGTAGCCGACGGAGCCACCGCGGGCCAGCGGCCCGAACAGCAGGCTGACCAGGTCCGGAACCTGGTTCGCCGGCAGGCCCAGGACGGGTGCTGCCAGCGCTGCTTCGAAACGGGCGCGGTCGCCGAGCGCGCCACCGGCGACGTAGCGCGCTGGGTCGTTGGCGGGGTCGGCGCCGGCGAACGGGGTCGGTGACGGGCTCGGGTACCGGTAACCGTCCTTGGGTGTGCGGTAGAACGGGAACGGCACGACGTGCTTGTCCAGGCCGTAGCAGGTGGGGCCGTGGTCGTCGCCGAAGACCGGCTCGTCGCCAGGCGCGTACGGGCCCTGGTCCCGGGTGATGAGCAACCGGATGTGCAGTCCGGGCTGTGCACCGCCGAAGACGCGCTCACCTTCCGGGGTGATGTCCACGATGCCCTTGAGGACGCACGCGTACTCCGGCGCGTAGCGGGCGAACACACCGGCCACCCCGACGCTCACCCTGGCCAGCCGGACGAGCCGGTCGGCGTTGGTCGCCACCACATCCCGCGCCGAGGCAGCAAAGTCCGTCGTGCTGTGCAGGAAGGCGGTGAGGGCCGCTTGCTGGTCCACGAGCGATCGGCTCGAGAAGGACAGGTTGTCCAACGTCCGCAACAGGTCGGGCGCGGCCACCGCATAGGAGTTGCTCAGATCGGCCAGTCCTTGCTGGTCAGCCTGCAATCGACCCAACGAGGGGTTGAACGCCTTCAGATACGCGCCGGTGCGCACCAGGTTCTGACCGAGGGCGTCCCCGCGCCCGCGCAGGCTCGACGAGAGGGCGTTGAGGGTCCGGCTCACGGCCTCGGGGTTGAGGGCCTTGAGCAGCGGAAGCAGGTCGTCAAGAGCCTGGCTGGTGGCGAAGGCCGCCTGCGTGCGGTCCTGGGCCACGACGTCCCCGTCCCGCAGGGGTCGCGCTGAGCTCCCCGGCGAAGGGACGAGCGCGACGAAGGCCTCGCCGAACAGCGTCTTGGGCAGCAGCTGGGCGTGCAGGTCCGCCGGCAGCCGGTCGAGCTTGGCGGGGTCCAGGGCGAGCCGCACATCGGCTCCCCGTCCGAGCGAGCTCACCGAGCGCACGGTGCCCACCTGCACGCCGCGCAGCCGGACATCGGCTCCGCGACTGAGCTGGTTGCCCGTGTGGTCGGTGAGCAGATCCACGATCGCCACGCGGGTGAAGGAGTGCTGGTAGAGCGCGATCGTGAACCGGACCATGAGGCAGACCAGCCCGAGGAACACCAGCCCGATGGCCCGCTGGCGCCCCAGGGCGCGTCCGTGCTTGAGCGGCGGCGCCACCTGAGCTCCCTTCTCGGGTTGTGGGGACGGAGCCTGCCACTTTCGGGAGCCCGGCGTGGGTCGGGCAGGATGGGCGGATGACCCAGACCCGTACCGGACGCGAGATCCGGTTGGCCTCGCGCCCACAGGGCGAACCGGTGACCGCTGACTTCGCGTTGGCGGCCGTGGACGTCGCCGCCCCCTCCGAGGGCGAGATCCTCGTCCGTAACCTGGTGATGTCGGTCGACCCCTACATGCGCGGGCGCATGAACGACAGGAAGAGCTACATCCCGCCCTTCCAGGTCGGGGCTGCCCTGGAGGGCGGCGCGGTGGGCGAGGTGGTGCAATCGACGGTCGACACCCACAAGCCGGGCGACGTCGTCCTGCATATGCTCGGCTGGCGCGACTGGGCGGTCGGACCGGCTGGCGCGTTCCGGGTCGTCGACGCGGCCGCCGCGCCGCCGTCGGCCTACCTCGGGGTGCTCGGCATGCCGGGCCTGACGGCGTACGCGGGGTTGTTCGCCGTGGGGGAGATGCGCGAGGGGGAGACGGTCTTCGTCTCCGGTGCGGCGGGAGCGGTGGGCAGCCTGGTCGGGCAGCTGGCCAAGCTGCGCGGAGGCACCGTCGTGGGCAGCGCTGGTAGTGCAGACAAGGTCGAGTGGCTCGTCGGGGACCTCGGTTTCGACGCGGCGTTCTGCTATCGGGACGGCCCCGTGGCGACCCAGCTGTCGGCCGCCCTGGAGAGGGTGGGCCAGGACGGGGTGGACGTGTACTTCGACAACGTCGGTGGTGAGCACCTGGAAGCGGCCATCACGGCCATGCGGCCGGGCGGTCGGGCGGCGATCTGCGGGATGATCTCGGCGTACAACGACACCGCGCCGGCGCCGGGGCCTAACAACCTGGCGCTGCTGGTGGCCAAGCGACTGACCCTGCGCGGCTTCCTGGTCAGCGACCACGGGGGCCTCATGCCGGAGTTCCTGCGCGAGATGACGCCCGCCTTGACTGACGGCCGCATCGCCGCCCGCGAGACCGTGGTCGAAGGCCTCGAGCGCGCACCCGAGGCCTTCATCGGACTGCTGCGTGGAACCAACACCGGCAAGATGCTGGTGAAGATCAGCTGACCTCGCGGCGACCCAGCAGCCACAGGGCCGTCACGGCGAACCACGTGTCCACCACTGTCAACCCCAGCCGCTGGTAGAGGCCCGTGTCCGCGGTCAGCGTGCTGGCGGCCAAGGCTGACGCGGCGACGGCCCCCGCCAACGCCGAGCCCGCTGCGGCGCGCGGGTGACCCTTCCTGCTCAGCGC
>JALYIZ010000120.1 GCA_030775505.1 Actinomycetota bacterium
GGCACGACACGCGCCGGGCGACGTCGCCTGCGGCGCCGCGCACCCCGACAACCATGGCCCGCTCGCCGACGTGCAGCGCCGTGGCGCTGACCCGGACGCGCTTGTCGACGACCTTGGTGGCGTCGTTGATGACGTAAGTGTGCGCGTAACCGTCCTTGCTCCGCAGCGTGATCGCTGTGGCACTCACATCCATGACGATTCCACGCTGCACCAGCACAGTCACGTCACCGTGCTTGCGGGTGTGGCGTACGACGAGCGTGTGCCCCGTGCGCCGCAGCTCGGCTCGATGCCGCGCGTCCAGCAGGGGGTGCTTGGCCGCCCTGCCGGCGGCAACAGCTGGGCTGGCAGATGCGCCCGCCGCCGTGACGGCGACGAGGCCGCCACCCGACAGCAGGGCGGCGGTGAGCGTGACGGCGACGGCGGATCGGATCCTCATGGGTACTCCTCGGATGGGGGCGGGAGGTCCAGCATCGACACGCCGCCGCAGGGGACGGTCCGGGCAACGTTTGGGTTCGGTAAAGCCCCGGGTGGCAGGGTGTCGCCATGAACTCCCGCTGGACCGCCGCCGCACTGCCCGACCAGTCGGGCCGCACTGTCCTGGTGACCGGGGCCAACTCCGGGCTGGGCTTCGAGACCGGCCTCGAGCTGGCGCGACGAGGTGCCCGGGTACTGCTCGCCTGCCGCGACCGTCAACGAGGCGGCGAGGCCCTGGGCAGGCTGACGACGCAGGTCCCCGATGCCCTGGCGGAGCTGGTCGAGCTGGACCTGTCCTCCCTGGAGTCGGTCGCAAGAGCCGCGGAGGACGTGGCTGCGCGCGTCACCTCGCTCGATGTCGTCGTGGCCAACGCGGGGGTCATGGCGGTTCCGAGGTCGCTGACGGCTGACGGCTTCGAGATGCAGCTGGGAACCAACCATCTCGGCCACTTCGCGCTCGTGGGGCGGCTGCTCCCCCTGCTGTTGGCCGCACCTGCACCGCGCGTCGTCGCGGTGTCCAGCGAGGCTCACCGCATCGGGCGCATCACCTTCGAGGACCTGATGGGCCAACGCACCTACCGGCGCTGGTCTGCCTACGGCCAGAGCAAGCTGGCCAACCTGCTGTACGTCCGTGAGCTGCAGCGACGGGGCAGCGCGGCGGGGCTGCTCGCGGTGGCGGCACACCCGGGATATGCCGCCACCAACCTGCAGTCCGGTCAGAGCAGCCGCCCGATGGAGCTGGCCATGAGGCTGGGGAACCAGGTCCTGGCCCAGTCAGCGGCCCAGGGCGCGTGGCCGCAGTTGTTCGCGGCGACGAGCCCCGATGTCGTCCCCGGCGGGTACTACGGCCCGGGTGCCCTGGGCGGCCTTCGGGGGCACCCGACGCTCACCAGGTCGACCCGCCGGGCGCAGGACGACGCCGTCGCGCGGCGACTGTGGGAGGTGTCCGGCGAGCTGACCGGGGTCCGCTACGACTTCCCGTCGGTGGGATAGACCTCGATGACGGGCTGGCCGGCGAGCAGGTCTCCCGCGACCGACAGTAGCTCGGCGACGTGCGGGGCGCCGAAGTGCGCGTCGAGCGACTGCTGGTCCGCCCAGATCTCGACCGAGACATAGCGGTCGGGTTCCTCAAGGTCGCTGTGGAAGGCGTAGGACAGGCATCCCGGGTCGTTGCGGCTCGCCGCAGCCGCCTTGGTCAGCGCCGCAGCGATCGCCTCGCGCTTGTCGGGTCTTCCCGGCAGGCTCGCAATGACGACCAGCACGGCTCACTCCTGGTGATTGTCGGGACAGGCAGGTCAGGATGGCAGGTCGAGGTCCCAGCGCCAGTACTCGTTGGTGACCTCCATGCCCACGCCGTCGTAGAGGCGCCGCGCCGAGACGTTCGCCCCGTCGACGATGAGGCGCGTCCCGCGTCTCCCGCCGGTCGCGTCCATGCGGAAGACCTCCAGGAGCAGGGCCCTCCCCAGTCCCTTCCCCCGCTCGGCCGGACTGACGGCGAGTTGACCCACGTAGCCCTCGCCGAAACGGATCCCGTGCGTGGCGCACCCGACGAGTGTCTGGCCGCGGCGTGCGGTGAGGACCTCGTTCCCCGCGAGCAGGAGGCGAGACCACTCCTTGAACGTCCGTGCGCGGCCGAACGAGGTTCCCGCGAAGGCCTCGGTGACCAGCGCCCAGACCTGCCGCGCGTCGCGCTCAGCTCTGAAGGGGCTGAGGCCGACCCCGTCTGGCCACTGCGGCCCCGGCAGGTGGGTGAGCTCGCGTCGGAGGTGCCAGCTCGTACGAGCGTGGCGGAACCCGTGCGGGGCGAGAGCGGGGCCGGTCAACCGCATCCCTGGGCCAGCCCAATGCTCCAGCCGGCCCACCCCGAGCTCGCGGGCGCGCTCGACCAGCTCGACCACGAGCGCCGGCCGCAGGGCCGGGTCGTAGTCGGGGTCGACGACGGTGTCGCAGTCGCCTCCCGGCTGGACGTGAGCAAAGCCCACCGGTCGTCCGTCGAGCGCGACCCAGCTGGGGCCCTCGCCCGCCAGGGTCTGCGCAACCTCGTCGGCCTCCATCTCGGTACCGCCGAACTCCACGGCGTCGTGGGCGGCGAACAGCGCGAGAACGGCTGAGGCGTCGTCAGGCGTGCAGGGTCGGGACGTCCAGGTCACGTGCCGACGCTACGCGGGAGCGCCGGGTCACCGGCTCAGTTTCCTGGCAGGACCAGACTGCGGGCGAACGGCTTGGCCCGCGCGACCCCGGTCAGCCGTACGACGTAGAAGCCGCTGTTGCCGTCGGAGTACCAGATGTCGCCGTGCACGGGGTCGTAGGCCGGCGCGGCCATGGCGAACGCACCGGCCGTCATCGGGTTGACCTTGCTCTTGGGCACGAGGGGCTTGTTGAAGTAGGCGATCTCACGGGGACGCGACGGGACGGAGATGTCGAAGACCCGCAGCCCCGACATGATGAAGCTGCAAGCGACGATGGTGGGGTCCACCCTGCTCGGCAGGGTGCAGTAGTGGCCCTGGTAGCCCTGGAACTGCTGATCGGCACCGGGGTCGGCCTTCAGGTCAGGGGTTTGCGCCGCCTCCTGGTTGACGGCCAGGCGCATGTTGGACACGACGAAGGGACGCTTCTCGTCCTGGACGTCGATGATCCGGGCGGCGCCGATGTGGGCTCCCGACCCGAACTCGTCGATCTCCATCAGGTACTTGTGGCCGCCCCGCGTGAACGGCGTCGCGTTCTGGGGCGTGCCGACCTGCGGCCAGGTCAGGCGGCTGATGATCGGCACGGCCGGGTTGAGCACACGCTTCTGCACCTGGCTGACGTCAAGCACCGTCAGCCCGCGGAAACCGGTCTGAAACGGCGACTCCGCCATGTACAACCGGTTGCCGTCCTCGCTGATCGACACCCCGTGCGGCTGGTAGTCGGTGGTGAGCCAGAGCAGGCTCGGCACAGCGGGGTTGGTGAGGTCGACTGCGGCGAGGGTGTGAAAGTAGAGGGAGGCGACGTAGAAGGTCAGGCCGTCCGGGGAGAAGCCGCCTTCATGCCCGAAGACACCCAGGGGGCTGCTCCCTCTCAGGGTCGGCTTCAGGCAGTTCTGGCTCACGTCCCAGACATCCACGAAGCCCGGGTTGGCCGTGGGGTAACCCATGTCGGCGACCAACAGGCCCCGCTTGACGTTGAGCCGGACCGACTCGTGCGGCGAGAGCATCGCGGGGCTCTGCAGGGTCGTGCTCAGGATGGGGTGGGCCGGGTCGTGCATGTCCATGACGTACACGCCTGGCCCTTCGGTGCCCTGCTCGGGGACGTCCTTGGGGAACAGCAGCGTCGAGTCGTAGAACGCGCAGACGTGCCCCGACGTGTCCACGTAACGTTCGACCCGGTAGCCGCCGGTCGTCCCGAAGTGGCTCACCATCTGGGCGTTGCAGGAGTAGCCCAGCGCATAGCGCCCGGTCGCGACGTCGGACAGCGGAGCGCGGCCCTGCGTCTTCTCGGGGAGTGACGTCCGGTCGCAGGCGACACCTGGGGTCGGACCCGCGTAGACGGCCGGTGCTGCCGACGCGCCGCCGGCCTGTGGCGCGAGCACCGCACCGAGGGCCGCGAGGGACAGGGCAGTGCGGGCGAGGCGCCCACGGGCAAGCCGCATGAGGTGCATCCAGGGGTCGCAGGGCCGGGTGTCCCTGTGCCTTCGACGCAACGCGCTGGAATCCTGCCGTTCACCAAGGCCGTCAGGCGAAGACGTCCTCGACCGAGCGTCTGGGCGTGGTCGGCACCGCGGCGCCCACACCCAGACGGAGCAGCATCTGCGGTGCCCCGACGGTCCCGAGCCGGTCCCGCAGGGCCCAGCGTGTGGCAGGCACGTCGATCACCTGACCGATCGGCTGGGCCAGGACGCCGAGACGGGTGGCCGCCAGCAGGAGCGCGCTGAGGGCCTCGCCCGCCTCGACTTGGTCCGCCGGGGAGTCGCCGCTGGTCGACAGGAGCAGCACCGTGGGGTGTTCGGCCGGCGGCGGCTCGTCGGGCCGGGTGGCGGCGACCCCCTCGAACTGGCGCCCCTGCAGGCTCTCGGCCCGCCCGGCCCCGTGCTCGACCGATGGAGCCGGCAGACCGTCACCCCGGTCGTGGTCCGCCGGACCGTCCCAGACCCAGCGGGCCAGCTCAGCCGGGTAGCCGTCGGTGTCGAGCAGGAGGCGCTCAGCGGCGCTGACGAGCACCTCCACCTCGACGAGCTCGTCCTGCCTCACGAGCCGGACCAACCCGTGGCGGCTCTCCGCCGCCAGACGCAGCGCGCTGAGCACAGTGGGCGCGACAGGTCGGTCGGCGAACCGTCCGCGGTAGGTGTGCCGGTGGAGGATGGCCACGGCCAGCTCGGTTTCCTCGGAGCTGCCCGGAGACCCCCGTGTCAGGGTCACGTCGGCCAGCACGTCGCGTCCGGGCGGCAAGAGGTGCACGTCGGTGTCGATGCCGACAGCGCGCGCCGCAACCTGCAGGTGGTGGAGGGCAGCTCCGCAGGACACCAGCAGGTCGCGGCCCAGGGGGTCGGTCACCGTGAGCCGCCTCGACGGGTCAGCGGAGATCGTCAGACCTCGCTCGGTCCGCGCAAACAGCCACGGCTGCGTGTTGTGCACGCTGGGAGCGCAGGTGGCCATCATGACTAGGTGGTCGATCTCGTCGCGCGACAGGGTGGTGTTCACCACGTCAGCCTCTGCCCTCAGAGCTGCTCCTGGCAGAGGACGGTGGCCCAGCGGACTCGGGACCTAAGACCCGGTTGCCGCCCAGTCCGACGGGTGCATGCTGCAGAGGTGGCTCCGGAGCAGATCAGCGTGTTCCTCGTCGACGACCATGAAGTCGTCCGGCGAGGCGTCCGTGAGCTTCTGGAGTCCGAGGACGACCTGGTCGTGGTCGGGGAGGCGGCCAGCGTCGAGGAGGCACTGGTCCGCATCCCCGCGGCCAGACCCCAGGTGGCCGTCCTGGATGTACGGCTGTCCGACGGTAACGGGGTCGCCCTGTGCCGGGAGCTGCGCGACCTGATGCCCGGACTGGCCTGCCTCATGCTGACGTCGTTCGCCGACGACCAGGCGCTGCTCGACGCCGTTCTGGCCGGCGCGGCCGGGTACGTGCTGAAGGACGTTCGCGGCAACGAGCTCGTTCAGGGCATCCGGACGGTGGCCGCCGGAGGGTCCCTGCTCGACCCCCGGGCCGCGTCACTGGTACTCGACCGGCTGCGTTCGCCGAAGACGCCGGACCCGTTGGGTCACCTGTCCGACCAGGAACGAAAGATCCTGTCCCTCATTGGGGAGGGGATGACCAATCGGGAGATCGCCGCCCAGCTGTTCCTCGCCGAGAAGACCGTGAAGAACTACGTCAGCAACGTGCTCGCGAAGCTGGGGTTGCAGCGGCGCACCCAGGTCGCGGTGCTGGCAACGGAGCTCCGCCAGGTGCCGCGCTGACAGGGGCAGAAAGACCGCCTACACCGGAACGTCCCACGCGAGGCGGGTTCCACCGAGGACGCCCGTACCCAGCTCCAGCGTGCCGCCGAGCTGCTCCGCGCGGGTCGTCAGGTTCCGCAGGCCACTGCGTCCTGACGTCTGCGACATCCCGACGCCGTCGTCTTCGACCGTAAGCCGGAGGCGGCCAGCGCGCACGCTGACCAGGATCTCCACCTGGTGGGCCTCCGCGTGCCGGGTGACGTTGGCGAGTGCCTCGCGAAGCGTGGCAAGCAGGTGCTCGGCGACCTCGGCCGAGACAAGGGTGTCGATGAGACCGTCGAGCCGGAGGGCCGGGGCGAACCCGAGTCCCGCCGTGCCGACATCGATTACCTTGAGGAGCTGGGCCCGCAGCGAGGGTCGGCCCTCCATGGGAGCTTGCAGGCCGTAGATCGTCGAGCGCAGCTCGCGGATCGTGCTGTCCAGTTCGTCGACCGCGCGGTTGACGCGAGACGTGGCCTCGGCCGGATCCAGGGCGACCAGGCGCACGGCACTCTGCAGCTGCATACCGGTCGCGAACAGACGCTGGATGACCAGGTCGTGCAGGTCCCGACCGATGCGGTCCCTGTCCTCCACGAGGGCGAACCGCTCCGCCTCCCGGCGGCGCTCGGCGAGCTCGAGGGCGACCGCCGCCTGGGCGGCGAAGCCGGTCAGGTCGACCGAGGTCCACGGCTGGGGGCGGTGCAGCCACAACGCCACCAGCGCACCCTGGCTGGGACGGTCGTGCGGCCCGAGCGGGACGGCCGCCCCGGAGAGCTCGCCGGCTTCGACGTCCTGCGGGCGGCCCGCGGTCAAGACCTCGCCGAGCGTGGCTTCGAGGGGCTCCAGAAGACCGGCAGCGGGGCCGCTGGACGCCGCCATGTCCAGCTGGGTACCCCGCCGGAGCACCACGAATGCCACGTCTGCGGCGACGAGCCGCCGCACCCGCTCCACTATCAGGGCGATGACGTCCTCGGGCTCCGTGCCGGAGAGCAACGACATCGAGATTTCCCGGCCCGCCTCCATCCAGGCCCCCCGACGCTCGCTCACGTCGTACAGCCGGGCGTTCTGCACGGCGATGCCGGCCGCGACGGCCAGCGCGACCACCACCGCCTCGTCGTCGTCGGTGAAGTCGTCCGCACCGCGCTTTTCCGTGAGGTAGAGGTTGCCGAAGACGGCCTGGCCGACGCGGACCGGGACCCCGAGGAAACTGCGCATCGGCGGA
>JALYIZ010000121.1 GCA_030775505.1 Actinomycetota bacterium
GAGCTGGACCGGCACCTGCAGGACCTCGGCGAGCGCCTCCACGACCTTGGCCGGGCCGCCGCCGCGGACCGCGGCACGGGTGAGCCGCTCGTGCAGGGCGATGGCCCGGTCGACGGCGAGCGCGCTGGTGCGTAGCTCGTCGGCGGACCTGCGTTCGGCGTCGAAGAGCCTGGCGTTCTCCAAGGCGACCGCCGCGTGTCCGGCGAGTCCACCGAGCAGATTGACCTCGCTGTCGGTGAACGGCCGCTGGGAGCGCTCGGCGGCGAACAGCACACCGATCGTCTCGCCGCGGACCCGCAGGGGGACGCCCAGGATGCTGCGCAGCTGCTCGTCGCCCGCGAACGCGTCAGCGGCCGCGTTGTGCTCAATGGTGCGGTCGCCGAGGTAGTCACTCGTCCATGACGCCTTGCCACTGCTGACGATCCGGCCCGCCAGACCCGCTGTCAGCGACAGCCGGATGTCGTGGAAGGACGGCCCCATGGTCCCGTCGACGTAGCGGATGCGCAGGCTCTCCTCCTCGACGAGAGCCAGGTAGGCCACGTCCGTCCGCAGGAGCTGGCGGGCCTGGCCGGCGATGTCGGACAGCAGAGCCGGCAGGTCGCGGACGGATGCGATCCGCGAGGCCATCTCCGACAGCGCGGTGAGCTCGGCGGCCCGCTGGGAGCGGTCCCGCAGCAGCGCATGCAGCTGCAACGCCTGACGGGCCGCCTCATCGGCGGCCGGGCCACCAAGCTCGCGGCGGTGCGCCTCAAGCTCCTCGACCGACGCGTCACGCAGCAGCAGCTCGAGCCAGTCCGGTCTCACCCTGGCAGTCTCACACTGGAGCGCACGGACGCTCAGCCCGGCAGGAGGAGCTGGAGCGCCAGCAGCTGACGCGGGTCGGCCAGATCCAGTCCGCTAACCGCGCCGGCCCTGCGCAACCGGTACCGCAGGGTGTTGCTGTGCACGTACAGCGAGGCGGCCGCTGCAGCGATGTCGCCGCCGGCCCGGCACCAGGCCGTCAGGCTTGCCACCAGGTCGCCCGACATGCGCGCGTCGTGGGCATGAAGGCGCTGCACAGGACCTTCCGGCAGAGACCGGGCGAGCTCCCCCGCTGCGGCCTGGGCCTCCCGCACCACGAGCTCGGTGGCGACGGCCGGGTCGCTGAGCTCGCCAAGCGCGATCCCGAGCTCGAGGGCTGTGGCAGCGGCCGCGACGGCCAGCCGCGCGGGCACCACCCAGTCGGTCGCGTCCTCCGGCACGTCGGCGACCCCTCCTGTCGCCCCCGGGAGCACCGTCCTGAGCCGGGCGAGCAGTGTCGCGACGTCGCTGTCGGGTGGCAGGCCGACAAAGACGACGCCCTCCTCGGTGTGCATGGGCACGGCGACTCCGACGAGTGCCCGTAGCCGCCGGCCGAGGACGCCGATCTGCCCAGGAGCCCGCACAGCCACCAACCGCACGCACGGTGCCCTGCCGCGCCGGGCGAGCCCGCGCGGGTGCAGCAGCTCCTCGACGGCCGCATCGGTGACGGGGGCTGTCTCGCCGCGCACTGCTGCGGCCAGCTCCTCCAGCGACTCCGGGGCGGTGAGGCCGCCGATGAACCAGGCGGTGACACCGCCGCCCAGCTCGACCGCGGCCACGGCCACGCCGTCAAGCACCCCCTGCAGGCCAGCCGTCGGGGCGGGCTGGTGACGGATCCAGCGCACCGTCTCCCGCAGCGACGCGGTCCGTTTGGTCACCAGGCTCGTGGTCAGGCCCGCGGGGCAGGGACCCGCTCCGGCCCCGTGGGCGACGACGACGCCGAGCCGCTCCACCACGACCCACGACCCCGTGCGCAGGGCCGTCGCGTCCGCGAGCTCGGAGAGGTCCTGGGGCCGCGCCGGGTCGAGCGCCTCAGACCGGACGTCCGCCGCCGCCGTCACAGCACCTTGCCGGGGTTGAACAACCCACGCGGGTCGAGGGCGTCCTTCACCGAGCGCTGCAGCAGGACAGACCCGGGATCGAGCTCCCGTTGCATGCCCGCCCGCTTCAGCAGCCCCACTCCGTGCTCGCCGGTGACGGTCCCGCCCAGGGCGATCGCAGTGTCCAACAGCTCCTCGAACGCCCCCTGCGCGGCGACGCGCGCGGCGTCGTCCCCGGCCGGCGTCAGCAGCAACGGGTGCAGGTTGCCATCGCCGGCGTGCGCGATGGTGGCGATCCGCACCCCGTGCCTGGTCGCGATGGCCTCTACCTCCGCGAGCATCACCGGGACCTTCGACCGCGGGACGCAAATATCCTCGGTAAGCACGGGACCGAGGCGTTCCAGCGCCGGGTAGGCCAGCCGACGCGCCTCGAAGAGGGCCTCCGCCTCAGCCTCGTCCGTCGACTGCGCTGCCCACAGCGCGCCGGCGCTCTCGAACGAGTCGACGAGCGTCTGGGCCTCACCGTCACCGGCGTCCCCGGGCGTGTCGACGCGGGCCAGCAGCAGCGCTCCGGCGGCCGCCTCGAGACCCAGGTGCTTCCACTCCTCGACCGCCTCCAGACAGGCGCGGTCCAGCAGCTCCAGAGCGGCGGGGATGAGGCCACGGCGGGTCACCAGGGCCACGGCCCGGCCCGCGTCCACTAGGGTGGCGAAGGCCCCCACCACGGTCCGCGGCGAGCCGGTCAGCGCCGGCCGCAGCCGCAGCGTCACCTCCGTGACGATGCCCAAAGTCCCTTCCGAGCCCACCATCAGCCCGGCAAGGTCGTAGCCCGCCACGCCCTTGGTCGTGCGCCTACCGAGCCGGACCGGGGTGCCGTAGCCGGGGGCACCACCGACGACGGCCCGCATCCCCAGGACGTAGTCACGGGTGACGCCGTACTTCAGGCAGCACAGCCCACCCGCGTTGGTGGCGACGTTGCCCCCGATCGTCGACCAGGGGGCACTGGCTGGGTCCGGTGGATACCAGAGCCCGTGCTCGGCAACCGCCGCCTTCAGGTCGTTGTTGACCACCCCCGGCTCGACCACGCAGACCAGGTTCTCCTCATCGACGTCGAGGACCCGGTCCATCCGCGACAGGTCGAGAATCAGGCAGCCGGTGACGGCGTTCGCGCCGCCCGACAGCCCGGTCCCGGCCCCGCGCGCGACGACAGGCACGCCCAGGTCGGCGCAGATGCGCACCGCCGCCGACACGTCGCCCTCGGTGCGGGCGCGCAGCGCCACTGCTGCCTGTCCCACGGGGGCCCATTCGGCCTCGTCGTGGGAGATGCCGGCGAGCACGTCGGGGTCCACGACGAGTCGCTCCTGAAGGACCTCCCGACCCAGCAGCTCGAGCAGGACGTCGGGTCCGGCCACGGCGGCGAGAGCTGTCATCCGAGGGCCTCCGCGATCAGGTCTGCGGTGGCCGCGGCGCCGGCCTTGGTCATGATGCTGGCGGCGTGGTCCACCCCCTCGACGTAACGGACCGTCGTCGGCGCGTACTCGGCCACCCGCTCCGCGGAGTAGGCGCCGGGCGTCCCCGGCGCGGCTCCCCACTGCGCGTACAGCAGCCGGACCGGGACGGTGAGCCGGGCCCAGCTGTTAGCTCCGAAAAAGACGTCCCGGGCGTCCTGGACCAGGGCCTCCCCGGACAGTCGTACCTGCCCTTCGCGGAGGTCGTGCTCCAGGTAGTCCAGCAGCAACGGGTCGGCGGGGTCGAGCAGCGGCGCGGTGTTGCCGGTGAAGAACTCGGCATACTCCCGCACCGTGGGCCAGGTCCGGGTCAGCCGGGCCAGCCGGTCGGCGAAGACTGCGGGCAGCATCTCGGGCGTGAGACCGGGCGGGGTGGGCATGGGGTACCCCCCGTCGACGAGCACCAGGCTCTTGACCCGCTCCGGATGCCGGGCGGCGAGCTCGACCCCGACGAAGCCGCCCATCGACATGCCACACACGTGGACCCGGTCCAGGCCCAGCTGGTCGAGTGTGGCGACGGCGTCAGTGACGTGCCGGCCGATCGACGAGGTCCCGGCGACGTCGACACTGTCCCCGCGGCCACGCAGGTCAGGTGCGACGATCGTGAGTTCAGGGGACTCGGCACGCAGCCAGTTCCACAGCCGCCGCTGGCTGCTGATCCCGTGAACGGCCAGAACCGGCTCGGTCCTGCCGGCCAGCACCTCGACAGCCAGTGAGCCGCCCTCCACCTCCACCTGGTGCACCACGCCGTGAGTCATGGGCAGGACGGTACGACCGTCGGGTAGCGGCGAGAACGGAGCCTTGCACCACTGTTGCGCCGCCGTCGTGGGGGACACGCACATCCCTCAGGCGGGCAGCACCTGGGTCTTGAGGCCCTCGCCGCGGCCGAACGCCGCGAGGGCCGCGGCGTAGTCGTCCAGGCGGGCACGGCGCGTGATGAACACCTGTGGGTCGAGGACACCGGCCGCGAACAGCTCAGCCGCACGCTCGAAGGAATTCAGCACGGCCATGGAGCCGGTGATGGTGATCTCGTTGCGGTAGATCTCGTAGGGCGACACGGTCACTGCGGCGTCCGGTCGGCTCACCCCGAACTGCAGGAAGGTCCCACCCTTCGCCACGCGGCCGAGTCCGTCCTGGATCGCGGCGGCGCTGCCTGTCGCGTCGATGACGACGTCCCAGCCCGCCTCGTCGAGCTCCTCGGCCGCCACCGCAGCGGCCCGGGCTCCCAGCTGCGCCGCTACGGAAAGCTTGCCGGGGTTGAGGTCGACGACGTCCACCGCGAGGGCGCCCGTCCGCTTCGCCAGCTCGAGCATCATCAGGCCCATCGTGCCCGCACCGTAGATGAGCACGCTCACGCCCAGCTTGCTGCGCAGGACGTCGTAACCCCGGACTGCACACGACAGCGGCTCGATCAGCGTGGCGCTCGCCAGGTCGACGTGGTCGGGCAGGACTACGCAGCAGCGGGCGGGGGCGGCCATAAGCTCGGCCGCTCCCCCGGCGGTCGTCACACCGAGCGCGCCCAGGGTGGCGCACAGGTTCTGCTGGCCCCGGCGGCACCAGCGGCAGGCCCCGCACGGCAGGGAGGGGTCGACGGCCACACGGTCGCCGACCCGCAGGCCACGCGCCTGGGGCCCGAGCTCCACCACGGTGCCGGTGACCTCGTGGCCCGGGATGACGGGGAGGCTCCCGTGGCCGCCCGCGAAGATGTGCAGGTCAGTCCCGCAGAGCCCGACAGCCGCCACTTCCACCACCGCGTCCGCAGGACCCGGCGCCGGGTCAGGGACCGTCGTGATCTCGACGACGGCGGGCGCCGCCATGACGGCGGCTCTCACCCCGCGACCGCGGCGGCGACTTCCGGTGCGAACAGCACGGTGACGTGGTTCCCGGGCAGTCGCTGCGCGGTCAGGCCGGGCAGCCTGCCCAACCACTCGGCCACCACAGCCTCGGACAGGAACGGCTTGGCCGCGTCGTGCTTGCCCCCCGTCGCGGTCACCAGGTGGACCGGAAGGTGCACCCTCGCGATGGCGCCCACCACATCGGGGTTGAAGAAGGTGTCCACAGCGTCCTCGGCCGCGCGGCGGGCGTCGAGCATCGGCCGAAGGGCACCGGGTCGCCCGGCCAGGTCCTGGCTCAGCATCTCCACGACCACCGGCCGGAGGTCCGGGCGCGCGTCCAGGGTCTTGCCGGCGAGTTTCGCCGTGAGCGTCTCGGCGTCGGCCCAGTCGCGGTCGGCCCGCGCGAACTGCCGCCGGAAGGTCACCCGGGTCAGCGTCCGGGTCATGAAGAAGGGCAGCTTCGACGGCAGACCGCCGTCCACCAGAACCAGCCGGCTGACCCGCCCCGCGGCCTCTTCGGCGACCAGCGGCGCCAGGAAGGCACCCATGGAGTGACCGACGACGACGACGTCACGCAGGTCCAGCTCGTCGAGGACCGCGGCGACGTCGCGGGCGTGCGCCCGCAGTCCTGTCGGGCCGGACCCGCCGGCCGTTCGGCCCCTCCCCCTCAGGTCGGGGGCGACGACGTGGGCGTCTCCCAGGTCCGCCGCCAGCGCGGAGAACGAGCGGCCGCTGCTGCCGATGCCGGCGAGGCCCAGGACCGTGGTCCCGCTACCCGGCCACACGTTCACGTGCAGCCCCGCAGCCGTCAGGTCTTCGCTGGTCCGGGTCGCCATGACAGGCAGGGTACGGCGGCCTATCGCGTGCGCCCAGGGGCTGATCCCCCACCTCTCGCCGCGGGGAATGGAGCTTCCGCACCCCTCGTTCACAGCAGAGTGACCCTCGCCGATGACGCCATCACCGCCCTGCGCCTGACACACGACCACCTTGTCGCGCGGGTACGGACCCTGTCCGACGCGGACCTCGCCGCGCCGTCCGGCTCATCGGAATGGCCGGTCGCCCAGGTCTTGAGCCATCTCGGCAGCGGAGCGCAGATCACCCTTTACGGGCTCCAGGCGGCCCTGTCCGGAGGCGAGCCGGCGGAGAAGAACGAGCAGGTCTGGGCCCGGTGGGACGCGATGTCCCCCCGGGAGCAGGCTGACGGGTTCCTGCAGGCCGACGCCACCCTGGTCGAGGCGTTGGAAGCCCTTACGCCCGAGCAACGGGCGGGGGTGCGCTACGCGGTTCCGTACCTCCCGGACCCGGCCGGCCTGGACTTCCTGACCACGGTGCGGCTCAACGAGGCTGCGCTGCACGCGTGGGACGTCGACGTCGCCTTCGACCCGCACGCCGTGCTCCCCGCGGGTGCCGCGGCACCGCTGCTCGAGGGCCTGGCCGGCGCGCTCGCTGTACTGATGCGCTACTACGCCAAGCCGGACCGCTTGGCCGGTCGCACCCCGACCGTGGACGTGCGGGCGGGCGACGCCCGCTACCACCTGGTCGTCGGTGCGGCGACGCGCCTTCTCCCGGGCCCGGCTCCCGCCCCCGACGCGGTGCTCACCGCCCCACCCGAGGCAATCCCACGACTGGTTTCCGGCCGGCTGGCCCCTGGTCCCCGCACTCCCTCCGCGGTGGTGGTGTCGGGTGAGCTGACCCTGGACGAGCTGCGCACCCTGTTCGCCCCGAACGAGTAGGCCTCAGCCCGGCAGGGGGATCGCGACGATCTCGCGGGCGAGCACCACGGTGGGGTCTGTCGACGCCGCCACTCCTGTCCAGGCGTACACGCCCTCACTGAGCGACCCCGGCTCGCGCACGGCTAACCGGCTGCGCCCGCCGCCTCCTGCGCGG
>JALYIZ010000122.1 GCA_030775505.1 Actinomycetota bacterium
CGGCGAGAGCTACCGCATGAAAGAGGCCCGCAGCAGGACAGGAGGGCGCCCCACGAAGCGCTAACCCATCACGCGGGGCGGGGACTTTTCCTGGCCACCAGCGGGGACCGCCACTTGGCCATTGACACGGGTGGACGGGACTGTGATGAGACCTGTTGCGATCAGGCTCCTATGAGGTCACGCCCGCCCGGCCAGCACCGCAGAGTCGTGCACCACCGAGACGGACGACAGATCAACAGCCAGGACACCTAGGTTCAGGGTCAGTCGTAAGCAAGAGTCAGGCCGCTCGATGGCGAGGGCCACTCTCACAGTCATACGCGTCGCCGACCGAGCCGATGGACGGGCGGATGCCCTCGAGGTCCAGGTGCTCGGTGAAGCGAATCGACGTGTACTGGCTGCCCGCGTCCGCGTGGCCGATGAGCTGTCCTGCCACGAGGGATGGCCTTCGCGCTGGCGCTGCCAGGTCGCCATCCGCATGGGTGTCATCACGAGCTCGACGTCCTTGCTGGTGGCGCAGTGCCAGGCGACGATCTTCTGGGCGAACACGTCGACGATGAAGGCCGTGTAGGCGAACCCGGCCCACGTCCGGACGTAGGTGAAGTCCATGACCCAGGTCCGGTTCGGGGCCGCCGCGGTGAAGTCCCGGTTGAGCAGGTCACCGGCCCGCTTGCCGTCCTTGCCCGGGATCGTGGTCCGGACACCCTTCGCACGGCGGATTCCCTTCAGGCCAAGGGCTTTCATGGCCCGGTCGACCGAGCCGGGCGAGGCCTCAGGCAGGTTGCGCTGGACGAGCTTGGTCATCTTCCGCCGGCCATACAGCCCCTCGGGAGTCAGACGGCGAACCCCGGCCCGCTCGCCCTCAGCGTCGACCGTCCAGGCCAGGTCGCGGACCTTGTCCATCACGACCGCATCACTGACCGTGCGGGCCGCGACCTGCCGGACGGGGCACTTCCAGAGACGGTAGGTCCGTGCGGCGACCTGGCAGCCCTGCTCGGTGAGGACTCGGCAGATCGACTCGACCGCATGACCGGCCTGACGGCACTCGTCGATGAACGCGACGATCAGCGCTTCCGGGGGTCGAGTGCCCCCGCGAAGAAAATCGAGGCCCGCGTTGCGATATCCAGATCCTCCTCCAGACGACGGACCTTGGCCTTCAACTCCCGGATCTCAGCGAGCTCCTCGGTCGTGGCGCCACGACGCTCGCCCCGATCGACCTGGACCTGCAGATACCACCGCCGGACCGACTCGGTCCCCACGCCGTTGCGCTTGGCGATGACCTCCGCGGCCGCGGTCGGGTTCGGATACTCCCGCACGTGCTCCAACATCTGCTGGACGCACCGCTCCTTCACCTTCGGATCGATCTTCTTCGGCATGACGACATCCTCCTGGACTCACAAGGAGGCGGCATCAAACCTGGGGCGCTTCACGCGCTCATGCCGTCCGTCGCGAAGCCAGGTCGCTGGCTCATGAGTGGGTGCCCCGAAGTTGCGCCTACCGTGTGGGGGTGGAACTCGAGGCTGTCCGGGACGCTTACTCGTGCGTGTCTGGCCAGTACATCGAGTTGTTCGACGAGGTAGATCCGAACGATCCCGACGCCGTCCTGATCCGGAAATACCTCACGGGCTTGCCAGGCCCGGTCCTCGACCTTGGTTGCGGCCCCGGCCAGTGGACTGCTCACCTGCATAGGCTCGGCGTCGACGTCACTGGGGTCGACCTGGTGCCAGAGTTCGTTGCTCACGCTCGGGTGGCCCGTCCCGGTCCGGAGTTCCAACTGGGATCGTTCATCGACATCAAGGCGACTGAGCACTCCCTCGCCGGGATCCTTGCCTGGTACTCGCTGATCCATCTGCCACCAGCCGAACTCGGCGGTGCTCTGAGCCAGTTCCGACAACTGCTCACTCCTGCCGGGATGCTCGTCCTGGGCTTCTTCGACAGCGACGACGGCCTCGCGGCGTTCGACCACAAGGTCGTCAAGGCCTATCGCTGGCCGGCAGACGCGCTCGTCGAGAAGCTCGCAGAAGCAGGATTCACCGAGGTGGAACGCGTGCGACGAGAAGTTGCCGACCGGCCGGACCGGAGGTACGGCGTAGTGGTCGCAAGCGCCAGCTGAACCCGGCAGAAGGCGCACTGCGGCGACATCCGCATCGGCGGTACCTGCTACGACGTGTCACAGGACTTCCGACGCTTCATCCGCGGGCTCGGGGTTCCAGCCCCTGGCGGCGCACCCCCTTTGTCTGGCCGTCGTCGGACTTCGGGGCCGCGTCCGTCCGGGCTTCTGTCACAGAGTCGCGTGGCGGAGCCAGATCTCGGCGGCCGGCGGCATCGGGAACGGACGAGCATCCGCAAGCGGTCCCCCAGTGGGTGTCCTCCCGCGGAGCCCACTCAAGTGCCTGCCAGGCCTCCCCTGTGCACAGGGGAGGCCTGTGAGTGTCAGAGGGTGGGTGGAGGCTTCAGGGACCAACAACCTGGAGAACACGAGATGTGCGTCTACTGCGACCACCCGGAGCGCGACTACCTGACCGAGGAAGTTCTGCCGATCATCGCCCGGGCGGGATGGCTGGTGCAGGGGGTCAGCGGTTCCGGCCCACAAGCACCCTTCGCCTACACGGTTGGCCTCACGGCCATGGGCCGGCCGGAGCTCCTCGTCACCGGGCTCGAGATCGAAGCCGCAGCCATGCTCCTCAACCGCTTCGCCGCCGGGCCGGACGTGGAGCCTGGCGACGTCGTCGAGGTCGACGGTCGCTACGTCGAAGGCGTCCATATCCCACATCCGGAGGCCCACCTCTACGTCGCTGACGACCTGTACGGCCCGGACCTCCGCGCGGTGCAGCTGGCCTGGCAGGACGAGCATGGTCACTCCCCCTGGTGCAAGGCCCATCGAGAGGGTCGGGGCGGACAACCCGTCCTGGGCCCGCGCGGGCCCCGGGCGATCACCTGATGCATGGAGATCAGCCCATGAGCGACATCGCGCCGCAAGGACGCGATCGATCACGATCCGCGATGTCCCTGACGAGGAGGCGGCGGGCGCGGCTCATCACGGCACGGACGGCCGCCGACCCAGGGCAAAGAACTGGGCGATGAAGACCGTGGGCCGCTCCTCGCTCGCGTCCATGGCCTCGAGCGCGGTCGTCCACCGGTCAGCATCGTCGGCCGAGATCGTCCCGGCGGCCACCATCGCCTCGCGAGCCACCCACGGCGGCGGCCGCAGGCCCGGCGGCGCGGGGAAGATGGAGAACCTCCCGTGATGCTCGACGTCGACCAAACCGGCGTCGCGGAGCATGTTGCCGAGCCGCAGCCCGATCATCGGGTCGTTGCCAATCCCCGTGTGGAATTCCGCGTACCGCGCACTCATGTCAGCGAGGCGAGGGTCCATCGGCAGCACCCGGAAACCGGTCAGATCCACGTCCACCAGGTACACCCAGCCACCCGGGCGGACCACCTCCGCCAGGTGCCGCACAATCTCGAGCTCATGGCTGCCGTTGTGGGCGAGGACGTGCCGCATCACGGCAACATCAACACTCCCCGGCTCGAGCCCGGTCCTCGCCGCCTCACCGGCGCGCAGAGTGACGTTGCTGACGCCACCGGCGGCGACCAAGGAGCGGGCCTGGGCAAGCGCGTCGGGGTCGCGCTCGACCCCTACGACAGACCCACTCGGGCCGACGACCTGTGCCATCGCCACGGCCGTGGCGGCCGGGCCGCAGCCGACGTCCGCGACCGCCGCCCCCGAAGCGATTCCCGCGCGATCCCACAGGTCGGCCTCGAGCACCCGCGCCTGGGCGGCCATCACCTGGTAGCGACGCAGCTCTGACTCCGACAAGGACAGGACGTAGTCCGCTGAGGGCTGCGTCATCGCGGGACCTCCGTGATCGGGGTGCTCGGCGGAGAAGGCCTCAGAACGGTACGGGGGTCCCCAGCGCGGCGTCACCGCGACCGGAGAGCCCACGGCAGAAGTCCACCGCGTCATCGGCCACCACCGGACCGCCCGAGCCGAACGACCACGAGCCACCCGCCGGGCCGCTGAGAGTGACGGTGCACATCTGCCCGTGGCGGCCGGCCCACTCCGAAACGACATCCGCAACGAGGACGCCGTCGTGCTCAGCTGTGAGCTCAGGGTCCTGGCCTGCCGCACGCGCCACGTCGATCCGGTGCATCCAAGTGTCGCGCGTGAGGATCACGTCGACCAGGTAGCCGAGCGTCCAGGCCTCCCGAGAGGTACCGACGGGCTGGTCACCCGGCATCGTGCGCCGACGCACCAGGCCCGGCGTACGGCGACGGCCTTTCGCGGCCTTGGGGCCGACAACTGCACAGCGGGCGATCAGCTGCTCCGCGCTGGCGCCGGCGTGCTTGGCGACCTGCAGCGCCGTCAGCGCGTCGATGAACTCGCCTCCAGCCTTGCCTGCAGCGCGCATCTGCCGGAACTGCTCGGGGAGGGAGGCCGACATCTCCGTCATCCCGACGACGTGCGCCACCAGGGAGCGGACATCCCACGCGGGGCAGTCGGTCGGTCGTGCCCAGTCAGTCGCCTGTAGCCGACGGAGCTGGACGAGGAAACGGTCGTACTCCGTGGCCGCGAGCCGCATCGCCGTCGCCCGGTCCAGGGCGGACCGCCGGGGGGCAGTGGAAGCTGTCCTGGCTGTAGTCGTCATCGTCCCGCCCCCACGGGTGCGTCGTGGCCGGGGAGCAGGTGAGCGACCGGCTCCGCGCTCCGGCACCCGAAGCGGCTCTCGTAGATGTCAGCGAGGTCCCGAAGCAGCCGGGAGCAGTCACCGTTGTAGGAGGACCCGTGCATGACGGCCAGGGTTTTCGGTTCCAGGTCGGCGAGCCGCCGGTAGGCCGCCGGAACGGCCGGGCCCATCGACGTCTGCCAGAACATCTCCTCCGCCGCGATCGCGGCGTCCAGCAGGTCGTGATCGGTGACGGCGGCGCCGTCGCCGAGCTGCGTGCAGAGATCCCCGCAGAACAGCGTGGCCGTCTCCCGCTCGAAGAACACGTGCGACTCCCAGTTGTGCGGGACGTGCGGAGTGGCGACTTCCAGCACGGTCCGGCGCAGCCCTGCCCCGCCGATGTCGAGCACGTCCCCGTCGGCCAGCCCTCGCGGCGGCCGGCGCAGCATGTCGTTGAGCGACAGCATCACCCCCAGCGCGCCGTGGGCCACCTGCGCCTGCGGCGCCGCCTCCAGAAACTCGTCGACCGCTCCACACTCGTCGGCCTCGACGTGGGCGAACGCGATCCACCGCAGGCGTTCGACGGGCAGGACCGTCTCGACCGCGGCCCGGACCAGCGGGAAGAGCTGGCGCATCCCGGTGTGGTAGAGCAGCGGCTCCTCGGCGTCCACCAGGAACTGGTTGAACGTGAAGCCGCCCGAGGCGATCTCCGGGATGCAGGTGGAGATGCGGTAGATCCGATCGGCGATCTGGTCGACCTTGGTGTCGCTCATGGTTTCCCCTTGGTGGGTGTGCGCGACGGCGCGCCGTAGCGGGCCAGGAACATCGACACCAGGTCAGGCAGCGTGGCGGTAAACGCCCCGTAGTCGAAGGAGGTGTCAGGAGCATTGGCGAGCTGCTGCGTCATGACTCCGCTGGTCAGGACGGTCCAGATCCGCAGCAGCCCGTCGACGTCCGAGTCGGGCCGGAACAGGCCCAGGTCACGGAGCTGAAGGAAGCTGGCGCGGGACGCAGCAAACAGCTCGATGGCTGGCTGGTAGGCCGCCGGCGACGGCTCGTACCCCGGCACCGGGCGCCAGCACATGAGCTGGGCCTCGACCGGATGCTCGAGCAGCCAGCCCAGGAACTGCCGGGCGCAGCCCAGGAAGTACGCCGGAAGGTCGCCGGCCTCCTCGACTGCCTCGTAGGCCGGCGCCATCGCCTCATGGATCCCTCGCCATCCCCGAGCGAAGACGGCGTCATACACCGCGTTCTTGGAGTCGAAGTACACGTAGAGCGACGGGGTCCGCATGCCCATCCGGCGGGCGACCTCACCGAGCGAGAGGCCCCCGACACCGAACTCGGTCATGACCGCGATGGAGACGTCGACGATCTCCTCGATCGTCTCCTGCCGACGCCGGTGACGGCGGTCGAGCCGGAGGGGTTCGGCGGTCACACGGTCACTGTTCTCCTAATACCATTAGGAAGTCAAGTGCCTGTTAGTCCGCCGACAGGATTCGCACGGCGTAAGCGGCGTAGTCCGCGGCGATCTCCTCGTCCTCGCCCAGCGGGCGCGGCCACTCGGCGGTGCGGATCCCCATGTCGGCGATCGCCCGCATGGCCCTGCGGGGGCTGGCGACGGTGAACTCCCCCAGCTGGCAGCCCCGGTCGACCACGTCGAGGAACAGCTGCTCCGACCGCGCGCGGAGGACCAGCACCTGCTCGCGCAGCGGCTCCTCCAGGTGCCGGAGCTCACGGCTGCACGTGCGGGTCAGCGACGGGTACTCCAGCGAGGTCAGCACGTGGGCCCGCACGAGCCCCCGCAACTGGTCGGCGGGGTCGCGGCCGGCGTCGAGCAGGGCGAACGTGAGCCGCCGGTGGTGCTCCGTCAGCCCGATACGCGTGACCTCAAACAGCAGCTGCTGCTTGGACGGCACGTGCTCGTAGAGGGAGGCTCCCTTAACGCCGACCACACCGGCCAGGTCGCGCATCGACAGTCCATGGAAGCCCCGGTCACCGAGCAGTCCCACGGCGGCCTCGAAGACCCTGACCCTGGCGTCGGAGAGCCCCAGGTCGCTGGGCAGGTGGCGCACCAGCGCTGTCGTCACGGAACGGGCCTCCACTCACGACTGTTAGGGCGCCAAGGCTACCGCCCTTGACACACGTGCAACGCGTCGGGCACTCTGCAGGCACACCACACTAACGATCGTTAGGGTACCGGATGAAGCGCCTGCTGCTCGGGACGGGCCTGACCAGCCTCGTCCTCACCGCCTGCGGCACCACCGTGTCCCCGCAAGGGCTCGCCGCGGCTGCCGGGGCGAACGGCGTCGCGGGCGCCGCGAGTGGCACGACCGCGACGACGGACCCGCTGGCCGTGGGCGGCACCGCCCCGAAC
>JALYIZ010000123.1 GCA_030775505.1 Actinomycetota bacterium
GTCATCGTGGGCGTGCCGCGACGAGTTCGGCGAGCTGCACCGCGTTGAGGGCCGCCCCCTTGCGCAGGTTGTCGCCGCACACAAACAACGCCAGGCCCCGGCCGCCGTCCACGCCGGCGTCCTGGCGGATCCGGCCGACCAGGCTGGGGTCGATGCCGGCGGCCTGCAGCGGGGTCGGCACCTCGCGCAGGAGGACGCCGGGCGCGGCGGCGAGTAGCTCGGTGGCCCGCGACGGGGACAGCGGCCGCTCGAACTCGAGGTTCAGCGAGAGCGAGTGGCCGGTGAACACCGGCACGCGCACGCAGGTCCCCGACACACGCAACCTTGGTAGACCCAGGATCTTGCGGCTCTCGTTGCGCAGTTTCTGCTCCTCGTCGGTCTCGAGGGAGCCGTCCGGCACCAGCGACCCAGCGAGCGGCAGCACGTTGAACGCGATGGTCTCGACGTACTTGACCGGCGGCGGAAACGTGACCGCCGCCCCGTCGTGGACCAGCTCGGCGGCGTGGTCCGCGCCCTTGCGGACCTGGAGGTCGAGCTCGTCGACGCCGGCCAGCCCGCTGCCCGAGACGGCCTGGTAGCTGCTCGCCACCATGCGAACCAGGCCCGCCTCGTCGTGAAGCGGTTTGACGACGGGCATCGCGACCATGGTCGTGCAGTTCGGGTTGGCGACGATGCCCTTGCGCGCGTTCCCGAGGTCGCCGGGGTTGACCTCGGCGACGACAAGCGGGACATCGGGGTCCATGCGCCACGCCGAGGAGTTGTCGATGACGACGCCACCGGCGGCCGCGAAGGCGGGGGCCAGGGCGAGCGACGTCGCCCCCCCGGCCGCGAACAGGGCGATGTCGAGCTCTCCCGGGTCGGCGGTGGCCGCGTCCTCGACAGTGACGACCGTCCCGCCCCACGAGAGCTGACTGCCCGCCGAGCGCGCCGAGGCAAACACCCTGAGCCGCTCCACGGGGAACTGCCGCTCGGCGAGCAGGCGCAGCATGACGCCGCCGACCTGGCCGGTCGCGCCGACCACTCCCACGCGCAGGCCGGTCACCGGCCGGTCCCCGCGTAGACGACAGCCTCGCCGTCGGGGTCACCGAGGTCGAACGCCTCGTGGACCGCCTGTACCGCGGCCGGTACGTCGGTGTCACGGCAGACGACGGAGATGCGGATCTCCGACGTGCTGATCGCCTCGGCGTTGATGCGGGCGCCCGCCAGGGCCTCGAAGAACGTGGCCGTGACGCCGGGGTGCGACTTCATCCCGGCGCCGACCAGGGACACCTTGCCGATGTGCTCGTCGGACAGCACGGCCTCGAAGCCGACCCGGTCCTGCAGCCTGGACAGCGCCGTGACTGCCGAGGTGAGGTCGGCCTTGGGCAGCGTGAACGAGATGTCCGTGCGGTCCGTGGCGCCGGAGACGTTCTGCACGATCATGTCGATGTTGACCTCGGCATCGGCGACGGCCCGGAAGATCGCAGCGGCCTCGCCCGGCTTGTCCGGGACGCCGACGACCGTGACCCGGGCTTCGGACAGGTCGTGCGCGACGCCGCTGATGATGGCCTGCTCCACGGGGACATCTCCTGTGATGGTTGTGCCGGGCTTGGCGGAGAACGACGAGCGCACCACGAGCCGCACGCCGTACCGGCGCGCGTACTCCACGCAGCGCAGGTGCAGGATCCGCGCCCCGCAGGCGGCCAGCTCGAGCATCTCCTCGTAGGAGACCTGGAGGAGCTGCCGCGCGGAGGGGACCATTCGAGGGTCGGCCGAGAACACGCCGTCGACGTCGGTGTAGATCTCGCAGACTTCGGCCTGCAGGGCCGCGGCCAGGGCGACCGCGGTGGTGTCCGAGCCGCCGCGGCCCAACGTCGTGATGTCCTTGCTGTCCTGGCTGACCCCTTGGAACCCGGCGACGATGGCCACGGCACCGGCGGCAAGGGCGTCGGAGATCCGGCCCGGCGTGACATCGATGATCCGGGCCTTGCCGTGCACCGAGTCAGTGATCACGCCGGCCTGGCTGCCGGTGAACGACCGCGCTTCCAGCCCGAGAGACTGGATGGCCATCGCGAGCAGTGCCATCGAGATCCGCTCACCCGCCGTGAGCAGCATGTCCAGCTCGCGTCCGGGCGGCAGTGGCGAGACCTGCTGGGCGAGGTCGAGCAACTCGTCGGTGGTGTCCCCCATCGCGGAGACGACGACGCACACGTCGTTGCCTGCTTTGCGCGTGGCAACGATGCGCTCGGCCACGCGCTTGATGCGTTCGGCGTCAGACACGGAGGACCCGCCGTACTTCTGCACGACCAGACCCATGCCCCGAGTCTACGGGCGGGGCCGGTGCCGCCGGGGGGCTCAGACCGCGCGCGTCAGCCGAAAGCCCCGCTCGGCAGGTAGGGGGAGAGAGGCCCCACGTCCCCGCGCAGGCACAGGTCCGGGCCGGCGGACAGGGACAGGCCGCCGTCCAGGCAGACGTCGATGGCCCACTGCTGGGCGCCGGTCATGCACATCACGCTGAGGGACGGGGCCGTGGCCTCCGCCAGGGAGGTCCACAACAGCGCCCGAGCCGCCTCCTCGGTCGTCGCAGCCAGGTTGCCCGGGCCGCTCTCGCCGGAGACCGCACAGCCGCGGCCACCCGGCTCGTCCGTCACCCACAAGCCCATCCCGCGTCGCCGGCAGTAGTCGAGGTCGGGCCCCATCCGCGCCCCGCGCTGGGCGAGGAAGACCTCCTCGACCAGGTCGCGGTCGTTGTCGTAGTCGCCGGCGCGTACCCCTCGGACGGCGGGCATCGCAGCGCGGTCCAGCACTCCCCCGGCCTCGTGGGCCGGATGCAGCGCGAAGCCAGCCCGCTGGTACCGACGCAGGGCGCGCGGGTCGAGCGTGGCCATCAGCCACGAGGCCCGGCACCCGTCGGACGTCGCGAGGCAGGCATCGAGCAGCCGCCGGCCGAGCCCTCGCTCCTGCGCCTCGGTCGCCACCATCAGCAGCGACAGGAACCACAGATGCTCGCGCACGAGTGCCATGCCGAGCCCGATGACGGCACCCTCACGCTCGGCCACCCAGGCCCCGTCGGGGTCGGTGTCCAGCAGGTGGGCAATGCGGGCCTGTCCCCGCTCGCGCATCGCGGGGGTTACCTCGTCCGGCATCTCCCAGCCGAAGCGACGGCCGGCCTCCTGCAGGCTGGCGTACTGGCAGGAGTACGCGGGGCCGACGTCCTCGGCGCGCATCGGCCGCACCACGGCCGGGTTGTCGGCCGGGTTGTCGGCCGGGTTGTCGGCCGGTTTGTCTGCCGGTTTGTCTGCCGGGTTGTCTGCCACCCGCTCAGACCTCCACCTGTCGCCGACCCTCAAAGGCTCGGCCGAGGGTGACCTCGTCGGCGTACTCGAGGTCACCCCCCACAGGCAGCCCGCTGGCCAGCCGGGTCACCCGCAGGCCCATCGGCTTGACCAGCCGCGCGAGATAGGTCGCCGTCGCCTCACCCTCGAGGTTGGGGTCGGTGGCGAGGATCAGCTCGGTGATGCCCCCGTCCTGTAGTCGCACCATGAGCTCCCGCACCCGCAGGTCGTCAGGTCCGATGCCCTCGATCGGGGAGATCGCCCCTCCGAGGACGTGGTAGCGGCCGCGGAACTCCCGTGTCTTCTCGATCGCGACGACATCCTTGGGCTCCTCGACCACGCAGATCACGGTCCGGTCCCGACGCACGTCCCGGCAGATCCGGCACTCCTCCGCCTCAGCGACGTTGCCGCACACCCGGCAGAAGCGCACCTTCTCCTTCACTTCGGTCAGCGCGGTGACCAGTCTGCGGACGTCAACGGGGTCGGCCGCGAGCAGGTGGAAGGCGATCCGCTGGGCGCTCTTGGGTCCCACGCCGGGCAGCCGCCCGAGCTCGTCGATGAGGTTCTGGACTGCGCCCTCGTACACCGCTAGAGCCCGGGCAGGCCGGCGCCGCCCATGAGCCCGCCCATCCCACCGGTCAACGGGCCCATCGTGCTCGCGGTGAGCTCCTGAACAGCCCGGCTGGCATCCCGCAGCGCGGCCAGAACCAGGTCCTCGAGGCTCTCCACGTCCTCGGGATCCACCGCGCGCGGGTCGATCGAGAGGCCGACCACCTCGCCGGCCCCGGTCATCCGGGCCGTCACGAGCCCGCCGCCGGCGGTGCCGGTGAGCTCGGCCTTGGCCAGCTCCTCCTGCGCCGCGAGCATCTGCTGCTGCATCTTCTGGGCCTGCTTCATCAGCTGCTGCATGTTGGGCTGGCCGCCTGGCCGCATCACCACTCCTCTCGCCGGTCGCCCGGTCCGCTACCGACGCGGCCCGAGCCTACGGCGCGATCCTCGAGACAGCAGGACGCCACGTCGGTGACAATGAGTGCTACCACCCGGCCAGCGACCCTGGTCACCGAGCCGCCGATGCAGGAGCCGACATGCCCCAGTCCAGGTTGGTTGCCCTCACGGGCAGCGCGATGCTCTGCCTCGCCGCCGCGCTTGCCGGGGGGGCATCAGCGGCGGGACTGCCGTCGGACACCACCACCCGCAACGACTCGGCCGTGACCTTCACGCCCGCCACGGTGGTCGACCCGATCCTGTACGGCGGGGAGCCGGGTGTTCACGTCGACCCGACTGACAAGAAGGGAAACCGGGTCTTCGTGGACTGGCCCGTGACGAGCCGCAGCCAGATCGGTGTCCTGTTCCGCTCGACGGACGGGGGGCTCTCCTACACCAAGCGCTACGCGGACGTGACCTCCCCGACCGAAGGCGGACCGGGCTGCGCCGGCCGGCAGACGCCGTTCTGCTTCTCTGGTGGCGGCGGTGACACCGACATCAACATCAACCCCTCCACCGGCGTGGTCCACATGGGCAGCCAGGAGGTTCTGGTCAACCAGGCGGTCGGCAACAGCCTCGACCACGGGACGACCTTCCCGACCGACCACGTCGACCCGATCGTGGCCAAGAGCACCGGCGTCGACCGCCAGTGGCTGGCCTCCCTGAAGGGCACGCACACCGTGTTCCTCGCCTACCACGTACCGGTGGCCGGGATCTTCGTGCACCGCAGCGACCAGGACGGGATGGTCGGTTCCTGGTCGCCCTCCCCCGTCCCGGTCGTGACGCAGGTGTCCCAGACGGGTGGGATGCAGATCGACAACAGCAATGGGATTCACAAGGGGACGATCTACATCGGCTACCTGGGCTTCACCACCGGCATGGCGGTGGCGGTGTCCAGCGACGGCGGCACCACCTGGCAGTCCCATGCCGTGCCCGGCGGCAGCAACGCGCGCAACTTCACGGTGATCGGGCTGGACTCGGCCGGCAACCTCTACGCCACCTATGTCGACAGCGGCACCAACAAGACCTACCTCGTCACCTCGAAGGCCGACGCCGGGGCCAACAAGGCTGCCCCCGGCTCAGTCTGGTCGGCGCCGGTCCTGGTCAGCGCCGAACCACTGCACCTGACGATCTTCGCCAACCTCGTCGCCGGCGACCCAGGTCGCGTCGCGGTCGGCTACTACGGGAGCACGGCCAAGGCCAGCTCGCCCGACAACGTGGTGCGCGGCAAGGGCGGCTGGTCGCCCTACGTGGCCGTGTCGGTCAACGCACTGTGCCAGTGGGCGGCCAAGCCGTGCGCCAACGGTCCTGCCTTCCACCAGAGCGTGATCAGCGACCACATCAACCAGGACGACAACATCTGCACCTCCGGCACCGCGTGCGCGGCGACGATGGGCAACCGGAACCTGGCTGACTACTTCGCGCTCAACATCGACCCCGCGGGTCACCTGATCGCCGTGTGGTCTGACGCCTACAACAAGCAGACGGATGGGACCCTCACCGGTTGGCCCACGGTCGTCACCGCTCGCCAGGCCACGGGCCCCTCGCTCTACGCCGGCAAGCCCAACGCGAAGCTGTCCCGGCGCGCGAACGGCGCCCCGGACAAGGCGGGCGACGCCCTCTACCCCCTGGCGGGCGCCCGGGCGCTGACCGCCACCAACCACCCGACGCTGGACCTCCTCGGCACGACCGTGTCGCTCAAGGACAGCAAGACGCTGGAAGTCCGGATGAAGCTGGCGAGCGGGCATGGGCTCGGCGGCGGGATCCCCAACGCGGGGAGCCTCGACAGCCTCACCCAGATCGAGCAGGCGAAGTACGTCACGCGGTTCGACCTGCGCGGCCACGTCTACTACCTCGGGGCGAGCGTGGCTGCCGGCGAGGCCAGCCCGCTGGCCTACTTCTCCGGCGAGGTCGGTCCGCAGGAGCTCGTGGTCAACCCCGCCTACGGCCCCAACGCGCCCTACGGGAACACCTACAAGGCCTTGTCCCCCGCGAAGGGCCACGTCGACCACAACACGCTGGTGGTGGACGTGCCGACGTCGGTGTTCGGCGGGGTGAAGCGCGGCGACCGGCTCGACACGGTGATGAGCTTCTCGATGATCGGCGAGAAGGACAGCAACCCCACGTCCAACCTGCTGACCAACCTGCCGTTCACGATCGACTCGACACCGTCGTTCGACGTGGTGCTCGGGTCGTCCAAGCCTGCTCCGCCTCCCGGGCCGGCCAAGGCCTCAGGCGCTGGGATCACCGGCCTGGACGTTCCGAGTGTCAGCGGCCCGGCTGCTCTGATAGCCGGCGCGGGACTGCTCCTGCTCCTGGCCGCGGCAGCGCTTCAGCGGCGGGAGACGCATCCGCGGGTGCCTCGCCCTCGGCCGGCCCTGCGGGTGCTCACCGCCTGACCGGCGGCCGGAGAGGCTGACGACCGGCGCTGTGCCACCGTCAGTCCTGTGTCGTCCCGAGGACGCGTCCGCCGAGCTGCTCCTCGACCAGCCGTAGCGCCGCGTCCTCGCCGCGCGGTACCTCCGGCGGCGGAGGAGCGTCCGGGTCCTCCTCCTCGGCCTCGTCGCCCGG
>JALYIZ010000124.1 GCA_030775505.1 Actinomycetota bacterium
CAGCAGCCCCCCAGCAGGCGCCCCCGGCTGTCCGGCGCTAGCGTGCGGTATGGCCGAGCTCGTCTACCGCCCCGTCATCGCATTCGCGAAGACTGTCTTCCGCGGCCTCAACATCCGCTTCGACATCACCGGTGCCGAGAACATCCCCCGCACGGGCGGCGCCGTCATGGCCATCAACCATGTCGGCTACCTCGACTTCACCTTCGCCGGCCTGGCCGCTCTCCCGGCCGGCCGGCTGGTGCGGTTCATGGCGAAGAAGGAGGTGTTCGACCACCGGGTCAGCGGTCCGCTGATGAGGGGCATGAAGCACATCGCGGTCGACCGCGGCTCCGGGGCCGAGAGCTACCAGGCGGCGGTCAAGGCCCTCGCCTCCGGTGAGATCGTCGGGGTGTTCCCCGAAGCGACCATCAGCCAGTCGTTCGACCTCAAGCAGTTCAAGACGGGCGCCGCCCGCATGGCCATGGAGGCCGGCGTCCCGCTGCTCCCGCTCGTCGTCTGGGGCAGCCAGCGGATCATGACCAAGGGACGCAAACGCGACCTCACCCGCGGCACGCCGCTGCGCATCGTCGTCGGCCCGCCGTTCACCCCCGACCCCTCGGATGACCCCGTCGCCGTCACAGCCGAGCTCAAGACCCGCATGCAGGTCCTGCTCGACGAGGCCCGCGCCACCTACGCCGGCCGACCTCGCGACGCGGACGACACCTGGTGGATCCCCGCCTCCCTCGGTGGGACCGCGCCGACGCTCGAGGCGGCGGAGGCCGCCGACCGTGAGGTCCGGGCCGCGCGCGCCGCTCGCCGGGCCGAACGTCCCTCCTGACCCGCCTATCCTCTGCCTCCATGGCCCTCGGACGACGCAAGCCCCCCGCCACAGGCAAGCCCCCTGCCAAGCCCTCTGCCGGCAAGCAGCCCGCCGCGCGCGCCCCCAGGAAGGCCGGTCCGAGCAGGCGGGAACGAGCCGGCCAGGTACGACAGGCCTTCGTACTCACTCGCAAGAGCGACCCGCGGCTGCCCGTCTTCCTCGCTGCGGGGTTCCTGGCGCCGTTCATGCTGCTTCTGCTCGTGGGGTTCGCGATCGGGCACCCCGTGTACCTGGGGATCGTGGGGGCGCTGTTCGGGTTCGTCGGGCTGATGGCGGTGTTCGGCCGCCGGGTGCAGAAGACGGCGTACGCGCAGGTCGAGGGGCAGCTCGGGGCAGCGGCCGCGGTGCTGGAGCGGATGCGCGGGGACTGGCGGGTCACCCCCGCGGTCGGGTTCACCCGGGAGCAGGACCTGCTGCACCGGGTGGTCGGGCGGCCCGGTGTCGTGCTTGTGGCGGAGGGGTCCCCGAGCCGCGCGCGCGGCCTGATCATCACCGAGAAGAAGCGGCTGTCCCGGTCGATCGGCACGACCCCGGTCTACGACCTGATCGTCGGGGACGGTGACGGCACGATCCCGCTGCGCGGTCTGGAGAAGCACTTCCTCAAGCTGCCGCGCAACATCAAGCCGAAGGAGGTCAACGAGCTCGACCGCCGGTTGAAAGCGCTGGCCGGCCCCAGCCTGCCGATCCCCAAGGGACCGATGCCGCGAGGCGGCCGGGTGCCGCGCGGGAAGGTCCGCTAAGCCAGCACGACGACCGTGCGCGCCGCCTTGTCGTGCAGGCCTCGTCCGTCGCGGTCGGCGAGCAGGGCCGGAACCACCAGCAGGATCAGCACCGCCCGCAGGACCGAGGCCAGCAGGGTCGGTGGGCCGCCGGCCAGGCGCACCACCCGGATCCGGGCCAGCCGCATGCCGATGGACTGGCCCGTCAGGGCCACGAGCACCGCCACCTCCAGCACGAACGCCACATTCACCGCCACCGCCCGCGCCACCGGGTCCGGCTGGTGGACGAAGACCTTTGCCAGCCCCCCGATCAGCGCACCGGCACTCAGATCCAGGATGAACGCCCCCAGCCGACGCCCGTAGCTGGCCACCGCACCCGGTCCGGCCGCGGGGAGCCCGAGGCTCGCCCCCCGGTAGTCGGCCTCCGACCGCACCACACCGGCCGCGGCGAGCCCGCCGAGCCACGTCCCGGTCCAGCGCTGCATGACCCCAGGCTAGTGGCCGACAGGCGCGGACCCGGACCCCTCGTAACCGGGCGGAAACACACGGGACACGGGCGGGTCACAGCCTCCGGATAGCCTGCTGCAAGCATCCCCGCGCCCACTGGAGGACGTACGTGTTCAAGGACGCCGCTGAGGTCCTGAGCTACATCAAGAAGGAAGCCGTCGAGATGGTCGACGTCCGCTTCTGCGACCTGCCCGGCGTGATGCAGCACTTCACGGTTCCGGCGGGGTCGTTCGACGAGTCCGTGTTCACGACCGGACTGGGCTTCGACGGGTCGTCGATCCGGGGCTTCCAACAGATCCACGAGTCGGACATGCTGCTCCTCCCGGACGTCACGACGGCGCGCATCGACCCGTTCCGCACCCGCAAGACGCTGCTGCTGAACTTCTTCATCCACGACCCGCTGACCGGTGAGGCGTACTCCCGCGACCCGCGCAACGTGGCGAAAAAGGCCGAGGCGTTCCTCGCCGGGAGCGGCATCGCCGACCAGGCGTTCTTCGGCGCGGAGGCGGAGTTCTACATCTTTGACTCGATCCGCTACGACACGACGCCCGGCTCGAGCTACCACTACATCGACGCCAAGGCGGCGGCCTGGAACTCCGGGCGCGAGGAGGACGGTGGCAACAAGGGCTACAAGCCGCGCACTAAAGGCGGCTACTTCCCGGTGACGCCGACAGACCACTACGCCGACCTGCGCGACGAGATGGCCGTCAACCTGGAGCAGGCCGGCATGGTCGTCGAGCGTGGGCACCACGAGGTCGGCTCGGCGGGGCAGGCCGAGATCAACTACAAGTTCGGCTCGCTGCTGGAGAGCGCCGACAACCTGGTGCTGTTCAAGTACATCATCAAGAACACCGCGCACGCGGCGGGCAAGACGGTCACGTTCATGCCCAAGCCGATCTTCGGTGACAACGGCTCCGGGATGCACTGCCACCAGTCGCTGTGGAAGGACGGGGAGCCGCTGTTCTACGACGAGGTCGGGTACGCGGGCCTGTCGGACACGGCGCGCTACTACATCGGCGGACTGCTGCACCACGCGCCGTCGCTTCTCGCCTTCACCAACCCGACTGTCAACAGCTACCACCGGCTCGTCCCGGGCTTCGAGGCTCCGGTCAACCTCGTGTACTCGCAGCGCAACCGTTCGGCGTGCATCCGGATCCCGATCACCGGCAACAACCCGAAGGCCAAGCGCCTGGAGTTCCGCTGCCCGGACCCGAGCAGCAACCCCTACCTGGCTTTCTCGGCGATGTTGATGGCCGGCCTCGACGGCATCCGCAACAAGATCGAGCCGCCCGTCCCCGTCGACAAGGACCTCTACGAGCTGCCCCCGGACGAGCTGGCCAACGTGGCCCAGGTGCCGGGTTCGCTCGAGGAGGTGCTGCTCGCCCTGGAGGCCGACCACGAGTACCTGCTCGAGGGCGGCGTGTTCACACCCGACCTGATCGAGACGTGGATCGCCTACAAGCGTGAGAACGAGATCGATGCTCTCCGCCTGCGGCCGCACCCGTACGAGTTCCAGCTCTACTACGACATCTGAGCCCGGCGGGCTCTGACCTGCGGGCTCAGCGGTCAGCGAAGCCCGTAAGCGCCTGGCCGAGGTGATCGCACGGTGAGCTCGGCCAACCCGGCGCGTCGATAGCTCTGCGGCCTACTGGGGGACGGGCGGGAGGTTGATCGACAGCAAGTCGTCCTTGACGGGGTAGAAGCGCAGGTTCCGGAACCGGCCGAAGTACATGTCGCTCTGGCTGACTCCTTCCCGGTCGTCAGGGCCGTAGCCGCGCTCGTCTCCGTTGGCCCCGGCGATCACGGTGTTCTCCAGCGCTGCGATTAACGGAGCACCGACGCGCCCACCTGCCTTGTCCAACGCTGCGGCGACCAGGTGCACTGTGTCGTAGGGGTAGGTGGCCCAGTCCGGCGGCTGGATCACCGGGGTGCCGTCCGCGCTTACGCCGACCTGATCGGGGCCGTATCGGTGCTCGAACTGCGCGCGGAAGGCCGCGAACGGTGCCGGGCCCTGCTCGGAGGTGATCCGGAAGGACACGAACGTCGTCCCGTCCAGCCAGCTCGGATGGTCAGCGAGCAGCTGCCGCACGAGCGGATCCTCCCCCGGGGGTCCCGTGTAGATCGGGACCTGCCAGCCGGTGCTGCGGGCCGTCTTGATGACCGCCCCCACCGTGCGGGCCCCAGCCCAGACGATGACCGTGTCCGCACCGTTCGCACGGGCGCGCAGCAGCTGCGGGGTCACGTCACTCCCACCAGAAGGCAGGACCTCGTCGCTGATCCGGGTGATCGCGTTGTGGGCCAGCGCCTGACGGATCGGGGTAGCCCCGTCCATTCCGTACGAGCTGTCGTCGGACAGCAACGCAACCTTGTGGGCACGCGAGGAGAGGTAGTCCACCAACCGGGTGCTCATCGGCCGGTTCGCCGGGGCCATCCGGAACATCGTCGGGTGGGCGTGCGCGTCGATGAACGACGCGCCCCCGTCATAGACGACGAAGACGGGCAGTGACACCGGGGCGCTCACGCCCGCCACCGACAACGCGCCGGTCCCGTCGGTAATCAGCGCGGCCGCACCCTCGCTGACAGCACGCCGTGCGTTGGCCGAGGCCCGCGTAGGTGACGAGGCGTTATCCAGAACTTCGAGCCGCATCGCCGGCCGACTGCCCCGCGAAGAGTTGGCCTGCTCCACCGCAAGCCTGGCCCCGCGCTCGATGGACCTCCCCACCCACGGCTCGGCCGTGAGCGGCGCAGACACCACAATCAGCGGTCCACCCGGGTGAGAGCCACCACCACCCCCGCCCTGGCAGGCGGCAGCGAGCATGAGCGCCATCGCGGAAAGCGCGGCTGCGCCGACGCGCATGAGGTCTCCTTCGCGGTCCGCCCCATCCTCTCAGTCGCCCAGCGAGGCGGGCGCAGGGAGGCCGGGAAGCCTCGACGCCGGGACGGTCGGCGCCGCCTTGCCGACCCGGTCGTCACGCGACCCGGCGAGCGCTCCCACTACTCCCGACGGAGCGACAGCGCCAGGCGTGGCAGGACGAACGACAGGAGAAAGATCGGCAAGAACCTCTTGCCGGTACACCGGAAGGCCACCACCTGACCGTCGGTCGCGTCGAAGGTCAGCGTGCGACTCAGGTTTCGGCCGCTGCGGACCTGCAAGGTGTGATCGCCACTCTCGATTGGTAGCTCGACCGTGTCGTTCATGTCGACCGACCCGACCCGCTCACCGTCGACCACGACGTCGAACGTTCCGCGCCGGACTTCCGCACCGATTGCCTTATGCGTCATCGTGAGAGTTGCTGACACGTTCGGCCTCCGCTCTCGAGACAGTGGGAGCCGCGGGTCTACACGCGGAGCCCTCACTGCCGAAGGCGAACAAGCCCACGGTACTCCGCAGAGTGCGGCGCCGTACCTGCCGTCGGCTCGATCTAGAGCGCGAAGGTCGCCTTGCCGTAGCGCATGCACGAGCAGCTGGTGACCCAGCTCAGATCCCGCACGGCGCCCTGCATGTAAGGGCGCGAACCCGTAAGGGCCGGCGCGAAACCGTTCGCGGGGCTGAAGGAACCGCCCGTCTGCGCCACTCCGGCCGCAATCGCCTGGGGTGAGAAACCCCGACCTGCCCCAGCGCCCATGGCGATGACCCGGAACGCGTCACAGATCGAAAAGGCGTACAGATGGGCGAGCCTCTTGCTGACCATGTTCTGGTTGGCTGCCTTCAGGATGGCGTTGCACACGTGGCCACCCGCCGACTCACCGGGGTCGTTGGGGTCGCCGACATCGAGGTTGGGCGCCCAGCCCACACCCATGGCTCCGTTGTTGGCGCCCGTCGGCGTCAGGCCACTCGCCTCGAGATTGGAGTACGGGTCGTTGTACGACGTGATGCCGTATCGCGGGTGGTAGTGCTGGCTCTCCGCGGCATTCTGGAAGGCAGTCAGCTCAACGTCGGTCACCACCACGTGGGTCACCCCGTTTCCGTGGAAGTAGTAGACCGACGAGGCTTGGCCCTGGCTCGGGTCGCTGTACTGGTAGATGACCGCGCCGGGGTAACCGGCTTTGGCGAAGGCCGCCTTGAGGACCTCACCGGTGTGGACGCCCTGCGCGGTCGAGTCGGTCAGGATGCCGACCTTGGCGGTGCTGCTGTCGGACTGCCCGAGCAACGGGTTCCAGCCTCCCAGCCACCCCTGTACCTTCAGCCGCTGCACGAACACCGGAGTCACGGCGTCCCAGGACACCATGATCGTGTGGTAGTAGTACGGCGCCAGGTGCGCCATCTCCGCATCAGAGATGGCCCGGGCCGCCGCGGTGAAGAGCGGGACGTGGCCCTGGGCGAGGCAGCTGCGCAGCGTAGGTGACTGGTCGAGTTGCGTGTTGACGTTCCAGACCGCCACGACCGGATGGTCCTGCGTGTAGAAGGTGCACACGCTCTGTCCGGTTGAGGCGGGGTTCGCCGCCGTGTCGAGGGTCTTGATGTCGTGGAAGATCGGGACGACGGTGCGCCCGAGAATGCCACCGTGGGCATTGAGGTAGGTCGCGACGGCGGTTGCCTGTGCCTCGGTGTCGCCGGGGTCGACGTTGTTGGCGCCGTAGCTGCCATAGACCTGCTGGGTGTCCTTCGTCGTCACGACCCCGACGTAGACGTGCTTCGCGTCCCACCCGTGACCGCTTGCGGGGACAGCAGTCCCCGCGACGGCCGGGGACCCGCCGGGCGCAGACCCGGTACCGCCGCCCGCACCGGCCCCCGCGGGCAGCGCCGCGCCTGCTCCCCCACC
>JALYIZ010000125.1 GCA_030775505.1 Actinomycetota bacterium
GCCCGGTCCAGTGCCTCGGGCCAGGACGCTGCGCGCAGCCGGCCTGTGTCGTAGTCGCGCACCAGGGGGGTGGTGATCCGGTCCGGCTGGGTGGCGTAGCTGAAGGCCCACCGGCCCTTGTCGCAGTTCCACTCCTCGTTGACCGCCGGGTCGTCGCCCGCGAGGCGGCGCAGCACCTTGCCGCGGCGGTGGTCAGTGCGCAGCGCACAGCCGGAGGCGCAGTGCTCGCACACCATGGGGGTGGAGACCAGGTCGAACGGGCGGGCCCGGAAGCGGTAGGCCGCCCCGGTCAACGCGCCCACCGGGCAGATCTGCACGGTGTTGCCGGAGAAGTAGCTCTCGAACGGCTGGTCGGTGTAGACCGCGACCTGTTGCAGCGCACCGCGCTCGAACATCTCGATGAACGGGTCGCCCGCGATCTGCTGGGAGAAGCGCGTGCAGCGGGCGCACAGCACGCAGCGCTCCCGGTCGAGCAGCACCTGGCTGGAGATCGCGATCGGCTTGGGGAACGTGCGCTTGCTGTCGTGGAAGCGCGACTGGGCCGGGCCGTTGCTCATCGTCTGGTTCTGCAGCGGGCACTCCCCGCCCTTGTCGCAGACCGGGCAGTCAAGGGGGTGGTTGATCAGCAGCAGCTCGAGCGTGCCCTCCTGCGCCTTGCGGGCGACCGGCGAGCTCAGCTGGGTGCGGATGACCATTCCGTCGGTGACCGTCGTCGTGCACGAGGCGACCGGCTTGCGCTGGCCCTCGACCTCGACGATGCACTGCCTGCACGCCCCGACGGGGTCCAGCAGGGGGTGGTCGCAGAACCGCGGGATCTGGATGCCGATCAGCTCGGCCGCCCGGATGACCAGCGTCCCCTTGGGCACCGAGACCTCGAACCCGTCCACCGTGACGGTGACCATCCCCGTGGGGGTGGCCGGCGGTACGGCGGGACCGGCAGTCGTGACGGTCATCAGGCTCGGGCTCCCGCGAAGACGGTCGAAGCGACGGGGTCGAAGGGGCAGCCCGCCCCCTTGATGTGGTCCAGGAACTCGTCCCGGAAGTACTGCACGCCGCTCGTGATCGGGCTGGTCGCTCCGTCCCCGAGCGCACAGAAGGCGCGGCCGAAGATGTTGTCGCACGTGTCGAGCAGCGTGGCGATGTCCTCCTCCGTGCCGGTCCCCTCTTCCAGACGCCGCAGGATCTGCACCATCCAGAAGGTGCCTTCCCGGCACGGGGTGCACTTGCCACAGGACTCGTGCGCATAGAACTCGGTCCAGCGCAGCGTGGCGCGCACGACACAGGTGGTCTCGTCGAAGCACTGCAGGGCCTTGGTGCCCAGCATCGAGCCGACCGCGGCTACGCCCTCGTAGTCCAACGGCACGTCCAGGTGGTCGGCGGTCAGGATCGGCGTGGAGGAGCCGCCTGGCGTCCAGAACTTCAGCTGATGGCCCTCGCGCATCCCGCCCGAGAGCTCCAGCAGCTCACGCAGGGTCACGCCGAGCGGGGCCTCGTACTGCCCGGGCCGCTTCACGTGCCCCGACAGGGAGTAGAGCGTGAAGCCCTTGGACTTCTCCGTCCCCATCGAGGCGAACCACTTCGCCCCCCCAAGGACGATCGACGGCACCGACGCGATCGACTCGACGTTGTTGACCACCGTCGGGCTCGCGTAGAGGCCGTGGGTGGCCGGGAAGGGGGGTCGCAGCCGCGGCTGCCCCCGGTAGCCCTCCAGCGAGTCGAGCAGTGCCGTCTCCTCGCCGCAGATGTACGCGCCGGCACCGGCGTGAACGACCACGTCGAGGTCGAACGCCGACCCGTGGATGTTGGAGCCCAGGTGGCCGGCGGCATAGGCCGCGGCGACCGCCTCTTGCAACCGGCGGATGACCTGGACGACCTCCCCGCGGACGTAGATGACGGCGAAGGACGCCCGGATCGCGAACGACGCGATGGCCACGCCCTCGACCAGCACATGCGGGTTGGCCATCAGCAGGGGAATGTCCTTGCAGGTCCCCGGCTCGGACTCGTCGGCGTTGACGACGAGGTAGTGCGGCTTGCCGTCGCCCTGTGGGATGAAGCCCCACTTCGTGCCGGTCGGGAAGCCCGCTCCACCGCGGCCGCGCAGCCCGGAGTCCTTCACCAGCTGGATGAGCGCGTCGGGACCCAGCCCGAGCGCCTTGGGCAACGCCGTGTAGCCGCCGGCGCGGACGTAACCGTCGAGGGTGAACGAGTCGGCGTCGCCCCAGTTCGACGACAGCACAGGGGTGAGGGTCACTGCGCCGCCTCTGGAAAAGCCGGGGCGGACTCGCCGCGTGACGCGGCGAGCTCCAGGCCGGCCAGCGTCGGCGGGCCCGCCTGGACGCCCTGGGCACCGAGCCCGTCGTTGAAGCCGGCGAGGACCCGCGAGACCTCCATGAACGTGCACAGCCGGTCCGGGCCGCGCGTCGGCGGGGGCGGGGTGCCGGCGCGGCAGGCGTCGACCAGGGAGCGGGCCGACGCGGGGGTCTGGTTGTCGTAGAACTCCCAGTTCACCGTCATGACAGGCGCGTAGTCACACGCAGCCTGACACTCGATGTGCTCCAGCGAGATCGCCCCGTCGGGTGTGGTCTCGTTCTGCCCGATGCCCAGGTGCTCCTTGAGGTCGGCGAAGATCGCGTCGCCGCCGAGGACCGCACACAGCGTGTTGGTGCACACGCCGACGTGGTAGGTCCCGGCCGGGGATCGCCGGTACATCGTGTAGAAGGTCGCGACCGCGCCGACCTCGGCCTTCGTCAGACCGAGCTCCTCCGCGCACAGCGCGATCCCCTCCGCGCTGACGTAGCCCTGCTCGGACTGCACGAGGTGCAGCATCGGGAGCAGCGCCGAGCGCTTCTGCGGGTAGCGCGCGATCAGCTCGCGGGCCTCCGCCCTTGTCCTGTCCGTGAGGGTCACTGGCTCGACTTCCATCAGCGGTCCACTCCACCCATGACCGGGTCGATCGACGCGACGGCGGCGATCGCGTCGGCGATCAGTGCCCCCTCGCACATCGCCGAGGTGGCTTGCAGGTTGACGAACCCTGGGTCGCGTACGTGGACCCGGTACGGTCGCGTGCCGCCGTCACTGACGACGTGGACGCCGAACTCGCCGCGCGGGTTCTCGATGGCCTGGTAGACCTGCCCCGCCGGCACCCGGAAGCCTTCCGTGACGAGCTTGAAGTGGTGGATGAGCGCCTCCATCGAGGTGCCCATGATCGTGCGGACGTGGTCCAGGGAGTTGCCCAGGCCGTCGGCGCCGAGCGCGAGCTGTGCGGGCCAGCCGATCTTCTTGTCCTCGACCATGACGGGCCCGGGCTCCAGCCGGTCCAGCGCCTGCTCGATGATCTTCATCGACTCCGGGATCTCCCGCATCCGGACCCGGAAGCGGGCCCACACGTCGGCACCGGTCTCGGTGGGGACGTCGAAGTCGTAGGTCTGGTAGCCGCAGTACGGCTCGACCTTGCGCAGGTCCCAGGCCAGGCCGGCCGAACGCAGGATCGGCCCGGTGACCCCCAGGGCGAGGCATCCCTGGATGTCGAGGTGGGCGACGCCCTGGGTGCGCTTCTGCCAGATCGTGTTGCCGGTCAGCAGCTCGTCGTAGCCGGGCAGGCGCTCGGGCAGGATCTGCAGCAGGTCGCGGATCTTCTCCACTGCGCCGGGCGGGAGGTCCTGGGCGACCCCGCCCGGGCGGATGTAGGCGTGGTTCATCCGCAAGCCGGTGATCATCTCGAGGATGTCGAGGACGAGCTCGCGCTCGCGGAACCCGTTGGTCATGGCCGTGAGGGCACCGAGCTCCATGCCGCCCGTCGCGAGCCAGACCAGGTGCGAGGCGATCCGGTTGAGCTCCATGCACAGGACGCGGATGGTGGTGGCGCGCGGCGGAGGCTCGATACCGAGCAGCTTCTCCACGGCCAGGCAGTAGCCCGTCTCGTTGAAGATGGGCGACAGGTAGTCCATCCGCGTGACGAACGTGACGCCCTGCGTCCAGTTCCGGTACTCGAGGTTCTTCTCGATCCCGGTGTGCAGGTAGCCGATCACCGTGCGGGCCTGGGTGACCGTCTCACCCTCGAGCTCCAGGACCAGGCGGAGCACGCCGTGCGTCGACGGGTGCTGCGGCCCCATGTTGACGACCATGCGCTCCTCGTCCGAGGCCGCGCTGACGATCGTGTCCCAGTCGCCTCCGGTGACGGTGTAGACGCGCCCCTCGGTGGTCTCCCGCTCCCCGGCGGTGTACGGCCCGGCCGTCATGAGTAGGCCCTCCGCTCGTCGGGCGGCGGGATGGTGGCGCCCTTGTACTCGACCGGGATGCCGCCGAGCGGGTAGTCCTTGCGCTGCGGGTGACCCACCCAGTCGTCGGGCATCAGGATCCGGGTCAGCCCCGGGTGCCCGTCGAACTCCACGCCGAACATGTCCCACGTCTCGCGCTCGTGGAAGTCCGCGGTCGGGTAGACCGGGGTCACCGACGGGACGTGCGGGTCGTCCACCCCGACGGCCACCTCGAGTCGGAGCCGGCGGCGGTAGGTCAGCGACGTCAGGTGGTAGACGACGTGCAGGCGCGCGCCCTGCGCCGGGTAGTCCACGCCGGACAGGCTCGACAGCAGCTCGAAGCGCAGGTTGGGGTCGTCGCGCAGCACCTGGCACACCTCGCGGACCGCCGAGGTCCGCACGTGCAGCGTCAGCTCGCCGCGGTCCACGACCACGCGCAGGACCGCGTCCCCGAAGCCCGCGTACGCCTCGGCCAGCGCGTCGACCGCCTCGTCGAACCATCCGCCGTAGGGGCGCGGCGTCGACACCTCCGGCGACACCGGGCGGACCAGCCCGCCGAAGCCGGTCGTGTCACCGCCGGAGTGGGCGCCGAACATGTCCGACGTCGTCCGGACGTCGGTGCCGCCCGTGTCGACCGCACCGGCGGGCCGGTGCTCGCCACTGGGGGTGATGGTCACGTCGCGTACCTCACGCTGCTCGGGAGCAGCTCCTTCGGCTGGTAGCCGGGCAGCTCACGCCGCCGCTTGTTGGCCCCCAGCGGCTCGTCCATGATCTTGTCGTGCAGCTTGAGGATGGCGTCGAGCAGCATCTCCGGCCGGGGCGGGCAGCCCGGCAGGTACATGTCGACGGGCACGATGTGGTCGACGCCCTGCACGATGGCGTAGTTGTTGAACATCCCCCCGCTGCTGGCGCACACCCCCATGGCGATGACCCACTTGGGCTCGGGCATCTGGTCGTAGATCTGCCGCACGACGGGCGCCATCTTCTGCGACACGCGGCCCGCCACGATCATGAGGTCGGCCTGCCTCGGGGAGGCGCGGAAGACCTCCATCCCGAAGCGCGCCAGGTCGTAGCGGCCGGCGCCGGTGGCCATCATCTCGATGGCGCAACAGGCCAGCCCGAACGTCGCCGGCCATAGCGACGACTTGCGGGACCAGTTGATGATCCCCTCGACGCTGGTGAGCAGGATGCCCGAGGGCAGCTTCTCCTCGAGGCCCATGTCAGTCCCACTCCAGTCCGCCGCGGCGCCAGACATAGGCGTACGCGACGAACACCGTCCCGATGAACAGCACCATCTCCACCAGGCCGAAGACGCCGAGCTTGCCGAACGCCAGCGCCCAGGGGTAGAGGAAGATGATCTCGATGTCGAAGACGATGAACAGCATCGCCGTCAGGTAGAACTTGATCGGGAAGCGCCCGCCGCCCATGGGCTGGGGGGTGGGCTCGATTCCGCACTCGTAGGCGTCCAGCTTCGCCCGGTTGTGCCGCTTGGGGCCGATGTAGGTCGCGATGAAGACCGACCCGACGGCGAAGGCCGCGGCGAGACCGCCGAGGACCAGGATCGGCACGTACATCGTCAGCATGCGGACCTGTCCTTCCGGGCGGTGGCGGGCGGGAGAGGGGGCCGGGGCGCCCGACGGGGCAGCCTACGTGGGTCGGCGGGGTCGGTGGTCATCGGGCGGTCATCAGGCCGTCTCAGGCCGCGGGGGCCAGGCGGGCCAGGCCGTTGATCAGCCGGTCGAGAGCATCACCGTCGCGTGGGTCGGTCAGGTTCGCGAGCAGCTTGAGGGCGAACTTCATCAGCAGCGGGCGCGGCAGCCCGTGCCGGGTCGCGGCCTGCATGACCTTCGGGTTCCCGATCAGGTGCACGAACACCCGACCCAGCGTGTAGTAGCCCCCGTACGTCGCCCTCATCGCGGCCGGGTAGGCCGCCAGCGCCGTCTCTCGCGCCAGACCGGTCGGCCGGGACAGCGCCTGCGCCACGACCTCGGCGGCCATCAGCCCGGACTCCATCGCGTAGGCGATGCCCTCCCCGTTGAACGGGTTCACCGCGCCGCCGGCGTCCCCGACCAGCAGCAACCCGCGGGCGTAGTGCGGGGTGCGGTTGAACCCCATCGGCAGCGCCCCGCCGCGGACCGGCCCGGTGGCGTGCTCCTCGTCGAACTGCCACTCGCCGGGCATGCCGCCGGTCCAGTGGGCCATCAGCTTCTTGTAGTCGGTGTCCTGCCACGCGCTGGTCGTGTTGAGGATCCCCAGGCCGACGTTGCTGGTCCCGTCACCGACGCCGAACACCCACCCGTACCCGGGGAGCAGGTCGCCGCCGGCGGTCCGCAGTTCCAGCCAGGACTCGAGCATGTCGTCGTCGTGACGGGGGCTGGTGAAGTACCGCCGCACCGCGACGCCCATCGGCCGGTCGTCGCGCTTGGCGATGCCGAGCGAGAGCGCCAGCCGCGCGCTGGCCCCGTCGGCGGCGATGACGAGCGGCGCACGGAATGTGGTCT